>NZ_JAMYSE010000127.1:0-15916 GCF_040321795.1 Mesorhizobium sp. M0244
GGGCCGCGGTCAATACGTACGCCCCCAGGTATGGGGTTATGGCCCCCACCCCCCGCGCCCGCCGCCTGGGGCGGCCCCGTCGCTATCTTGAACGCCAGGTAAAGGATGTAGGCCGCTGAGGCGACCGCCAGCAGCGCCGCAAGCTTCGGCAACGCGGCGAGAACGGCCATGATGCCCGTCGCCACCACCAGCAGCACGAGGATCGTGCCGAAAACGATGCCCGAGGCATAGCGGAGCGAATCACGCAGGCCGAACGCGGCACCGACCGCGGTGACGCTTATCGTCGCCGGTCCCGGGCTGCCCATGACGATGGCCGATGCCAGCACAAGCGCCAGCAATTGCTGCCATAGCTGCTGATCGATAAGAACCTGTGCGGCCATGCGGCGTCCCTGCATCCTGCGACGATGCAGGGACGGTAAGGCAAGGCGGCGGTGCCCGTCTTGAACGATCGTGCAAGCTCGTTCGCGCTCAGCTGACGGATCTACTGCTTGAATATCCTGGATAGATAAGCAGCTCCAAACCGCGGCTAGGCGCTGGCTTTGTCGAGTTCGGCGATATCGTCCGGGCTGAGCTGCAACGACGCGGCACGAACCAGGCTGTCGAGCTGGTCGAGCGTTGTCGCGCTGGCGATCGGAGCGGTGACGCCGGGGCGCGCCATCACCCAGGCAAGCGCCACTTCCGCCTGCTTGGCCGAATGTCTGCCCGACACGGCGTCGAGTGCTGAAAGAATGCGCATGCCGCGCGCGTTGAGATATCCTTTGACACCACCGCCGCGCGGGCTTTTGCCGAGGTCGGCTTCGCTCCGGTACTTGCCGCTTAAAAAGCCCTTGGCGAGGCTGAAATAGGTGATGACGCCGATGTCCTCGGCCGCGCACAGATCGCGCAGCGGACCATCGAAGGACGAGCGGTCGTAGAGATTGTATTCCGGCTGCAGCACCTCGTAGCGCGGCAGGCCGCGCAGGCTTGCTACGTCGAGTGCGGCGCGTAACTGGGCGGCGTCGAGGTTGGAAGCGCCGGCATAGCGGATTTTGCCCGTGTCGAGCAGTTTCTGGTAGGCGCCGAGCGTTTCTTCATAGGGAGTGGCCGGATCAGGCCAGTGCGACAGATAGAGATCGATGGTATCGACCTGCAGCCGCTTCAGCGAGGCGTCGATGGCCTTTTCGATATAGGCGGCGGACAGATCCCTCTTGCCCTGGCCCATGTCCGAACCGACCTTGGTGATGACGACAACCTTGGCGCGGTTCCCGCGGCTCTTCATCCATTTGCCGATGATGGTTTCGGATTCGCCGCCCTGGTGGCCGGGAATCCAGCGCGAATAGGAATCGGCCGTGTCGATGGCGTTGAGGCCGGCGTCGACAAAGCGGTCGAGCAGGTCGAACGAGGTTTTCTCATCGGCGGTCCAGCCGAACACATTGCCGCCCAGAACCAATGGCGCGATGGATAGGTCGGTGCGACCGAGACGACGTTTCTGCAAGGCTGATCTCCATGGTGATTCATGCTGGGGCGGGTGGGAGCCGCCGACCGGGCTAACCTATGGCGTGCCGCGGCAACGTCAAACGCATAGCCTTTTTTCCAGCCCGCCGGCGCTTCACAAAGCCGCGACCCGCCGCGCCCCGTGTCCAGCCAATGGCTATTGGCTCTGGCATCGAAATTCGCCAGGCGGCAGTCCTACGGCGCGATTTCGGCAATGCCGAGTCTGGTGCCTTCAAGAAGCGTCTTCGCCGCCTCAGGACGCTGGTCCCCGATATCCAAACCAGCATTCTCTGAGGAAACATCTGGCAAATTTAGCACATAGATTGTCAAATCTGCCAATTCTGACTTTTGCCGGCCGGCCGTAAGTTCCGCGGCGCCGACGCAAATCTCGGCGCGGTCTGGCCGGGCCCAGACTGTTTGCCCCGGATCGTTTGTTATGGAGACCGGCATGAAAGCAATTGTATTTGACGCAATCGGCTCGCCGCGCGACGTGCTCTATGTGGACGACCTGCCGATGCCGCGGATCGGCGACGGCGAGGTGCTGGTCAGGATGGTCTCGGCCTCGATCAATCCGGGCGACTTCCTGTTTATCCAGAATCTCTATCCCGAACCGAAGAAGCCGCATTTTCCCCGGCAGATCGCGGGAAACCATGGCGCCGGCATCGTCGAAGCCGTCGGCGCGAACGTCTTGCTGGATCCGGGCACGCTTGTCGCGTTCAGCTATTATGGCAGTTGGGCCGAGTACGCGGCCATTCCCGCCGAATGGCTGATCCCGTTGCCTGCCGGCTATCCGGTCGAACGCGCCGGGCAGATGGTGAACCCCATTACCGCGTGGGATCTGATGGTGGATTCCCGTGTGCAGCCTGGCCAGTGGCTGGCTGTCACGGCCGGCTATTCGTCGATTTCGACAATGGTGATGCAGTTCGCCCAACGACGCGGCATCAACGTCATCGCGCTGGTGCGGCGCTCGCACCAAAGCTTTGACCTGAAGACGCTTGGCGCCGCCGCCATTCTTGACCTTTCGGACTTGAAGGCAAGCATCCGGGAAGCGGTGATGGATATCACCGGTGGCGCCGGATTGAACGGGATTATCGACAATGTCGGCGGACCTGCCAGCGGCGAATTGATCCGCACCCTGGCGCTCGGCGGGCAGATGGTGATCAATGGCGGCATGAGTGCCGAGCGCTTCGAACTGCACAATTTCGATGTGTTGCTGAGCGGCGTCGAAATCAGGGCGAATATCTATCGCTACTTCTTTTCGCCGCCGGTCGAAGCCGACCGGCCTGTGCTACGCGAGATCATCGACATCTTCGGCCAGCCCGGCTTCCACGTTCCTGTCGGCGGTCTCCACCCGCTGACCGAGTTCAAGCTTGCCGTGGCAAACAGCCTGGATCGCGCCGATCTTGGAAAACAGATTTTCAGGATGTAGCCCGGACCACGACACCGAAAACATCATGGTCAACGATAACAGAAGCTACGTCGCGATCCGTCTTGTCACCTCTTCCAGCCAGTGGTCGCTTATACCCAGTGCTTCGAGGTGCTCCAGCGTGCTGAGCACGTAGTCCTCATTCCTCCCCGACTGGCCGACGGCGCCGCGAACGACGGCCGCCGCCGCCGCCGCGTCGAGTGCACCGGCATATTGCTCATGGCTGCGGTCCACGACATAGGCGATGGCTTCGACCGTCTCGCCCCCATCCGTCTCACTCTTGTCGAGGCGAACGCTGAGCATACGTTCGAGATAGACGTTGGTGACCAGCTCACGTTCGCGCAGATAGGTGATGACCTCGTTGCGCAGCTCGCCTGGAACCCGGAACGCCAGCCCGATGCAGGAGCCGCCGCGGTCGAGGCCGAGCACCAGGCCCGGCCGTTCGCGCGTGCCGCGATGCACGAAAGAATAAACGCAGAGCGAACGGCGGTAGCCATGCAGGCGGGCGCGCCGCGTCTCGACATGCGCGAATCCCGGTCGCCAGATCAGTGAGCCGTAGCCAAAAACCCAAAAATCGCCCATATCGCCAAGCCTGATTGTGACGACCACCCCACCGGTGGTGTTTCAGTCCGTCTACCTGTTGTTGCCGCAAGCGACAGCCCACCCATGCCACCCGCGTTAACGAAAGCCGCAGCATGACGTCAAGTGACGAGCGCCCGCCGCCCAACCAACGTCGCCGCCTGTTGTGGCTTGCCGCTTTCATCCTCGTGCTGTTCGGCATCTACAGCGCCGGCTGGTTCTACCTGGCGGACCTGGTCGAGAGCGCAGCCGGCAAGGCGGTGACCGATCTCGACGAAAAGGGCATCAAGGCCGACTGCGCCAATCTCGCGGTCAGCGGCTATCCCTTCAGCTTCACCGTTTCCTGCGACAGTCTGGCTTACGAGGACGACAGCCGCAACGTCGCTGCCTCAACCGGCAAAATCAACGCCGCCACGCAGATCATACGGCTTCTGTCGCCTGCCGCCGAGCTCAGGGGGCCGCTCAGGACCTCGGTTCCCGGCATGACGCCGCTGTGGATCGACTGGGATGATTTGCAAGCCGGCATGAAGCTGTCTTGGCCGCTGCCGAGGCACCTCTCGCTGCAGGCGGAAGGCCTGTCCGGCCAGACCGATCCGGCGGACGATACCGATCCCGTCTCGCTGTTCAGTGCCGGAACCGCCGCAGGGCAATTGCGTCCAAACGGCCAGGATATCGACTATGCCGGCAATTTCACCGATCTCGAAATCGATGCGGCGGCCATCGACGGGCGCGTCTTGCCGCCGTTCGACGGCAGTGGCGACGTGACGCTGAAGAACGGCGTGGCGCTGATCAAGACAAATCCGAAGAGCCTGCGCGGCCAGGCTGCCGAAATCCACAAGCTCGATCTGTCGTCCGGAACTGCGCGCATCACCGTTTCCGGACCGCTGTCGGTCGACGACGACGGTCTCATAAATGCCGACCTGACGATCAAGCTCAACGATCCAAAGGCCGTGGCGGCAATCCTCGCCACCGCCATCCCCGAGCAGAAGAAAGAGATCCAAGCCGGCTTTGCCGGACTGGCGCTGCTCGGCAACCAGCCGTCGATGCCGCTGAAGATCGTCAAGGGCAAGGCCTCGCTCGGCTTCATCCCGCTAGGCAAGATCAAGCCGCTCGATTAGGCGGTCTGGCCTGCGATCGGCTTGCCGCGGGCTTACCCCTTTACCGGGTGTTCGACTGCCTGGCGGCCGAAATCCGGCGCGTCGATGTCCTGGCCCGCCTCGATGATCGAACGGCGGACGGCGCGGGTGCGGGTGAACAGGTCGAACAGTTTTTCGCCGTCGCCCCAGCGGATCGCCCGTTGTAGCGACGCTAGATCCTCGGAAAACCGCGCCAGCATTTCGAGGATAGCGTCCTTGTTGTGCAGGCAGACGTCGCGCCACATCGTCGGGTCGGAAGCCGCAAGACGGGTGAAGTCGCGAAAGCCGGAGGCCGAGTACTTGATGACCTCGGACTTGGTCACCGACTCCAGATCGTCGGCGGTACCGACGATGTTATAGGCGATGATGTGCGGCAGGTGCGAAACGATGGCCAGCGTCATGTCGTGATGCTGGGGGTCCATGGTGTCGATGTTGGAGCCGCAGCGGCGCCAGAATTCGGATAGCTTTTCCAGCGCCTCGGCATCGGTGCCGGGCAGCGGCGTGAAGATGCACCAGCGGTTCTCGAACAGTTCGGCAAAACCGGCATCCGGTCCCGATTTTTCGGTGCCGGCCAGCGGATGGCCGGGAATGAAGTGAACGCCCGCCGGCACATGCGGCTGCATCTGCGCGATCACCGACGCCTTGGTCGAGCCGACATCGGTGAGGATGGCGCCCTTTTTCAGCGCCGGTGCGATCTCCGCGGCGACCGTGCCCGAAGAGCCGACCGGCACCGAAACGATGACCAGATCGGCGTCGCGAACCGCTTCTTCCGCATCCGTCGTGTAGGTGTCGCCAAGGCCAAGTTGGCTGGCCCGCGCCAGCGTCGCTTCGCTGCGCGTCGAAATGGCGACTTGGCCGGCGAGTCCTTCGCGGCGGATGACCCGCGCCAGCGACGAACCGATCAGGCCGATGCCGACCAGCGCGATCTTTTCGAACATCGGTGATGTCATGGTTCTAGCTTTTCAGAAATGTCGCGAGTGCGGCGACAACGCCGCGATTGGCCTCTTCGGTGCCGATGCTCATGCGCAGCGCGTTCGGAAATCCGTAGCCGGAAACCCGCCGCAATATGTAGCCGCGCTGGCTGAGATAGTCGTCGGCGGCCGCCGCCGAATGCTTTTCGTCCTCGGGAAAGTGGATGAGGATGAAATTGCCGACGCTCGGCGTCACCCGCAGCCCGAGCCCGGTCAATTGCTCGCTCAGCCAGGCCAGCCAGGTCTCGTTATGGGCGACGCTGCGCTCGATATGGACGCGGTCGCGGATCGCGGCGATGCCGGCCTCGATCGCCGTCGCATTGACGTTGAAGGGGCCGCGCACGCGGTTGATCGCATCGACGATGTGCATTGGCGCATACATCCAGCCGATCCGCGCCCCGCCAAGGCCCAATTTCGAGAAGGTCCGCGTCATGACGACATTATCGGTGCCGCCCACCAGTTCGACACCGGCTTCATAGTCGTTGCGCCGGACATATTCGGCATAGGCGGCATCCAGCACCAGAAGCACGTTTCGCGGCAGGCCGGCATGCAGGCGGCGCACTTCCTGGAACGGCACGTAAGTGCCGGTTGGATTGTTGGGATTGGCAAGGAAGATGATCCTGGTACGCGGCGTCACCGCGGCCAGTATTGCATCGATATCGGCGCGTTCATCGGTCTCCTTGACCGTCACCGGGACAGCACCGGCCGACTGTATGTAGATCTTGTAGACCATGAAGCCGTGTTCGGTGATGATCGCCTCGTCGCCGGGAGCGAGGTAGGTCTGCGCAAGCAGGCCCAGGATCTCGTCGGAACCGTTGGAGCAGATGATGTTCGCCGGATTGAGCCCATGCACCTCAGCGATCGCTTCCCTCAGGCGCCTGGCGCTGCCGTCGGGATAGACCGCGAGCTTGTCGGCAACCGCGCGCGCGGCCTCTATTGCTTTCGGCGAAGGACCGAGCGGGTTCTCGTTCGACGACAGTTTGTGGACCTTGGCGACACCGGCGGGCGCCGTGCTCTTGCCGGGCACATAGGCTTCGATGTCCATGATGCCGGCGCGGGGCGTTGGACGTGTCTGGTCCGGTGTCTGGCTCATATTATGAAATCCGTCGAGGGTGCCTCCATCCGAAGGCCGCAGCGGAAATACAAGCCATGGCCCGGAATGTCGAGGGGCGGCAATTCAGGATGAAGAACTTGCCGTTGACGAAGCCACGCGCGAGTCATAGAAGAGCAGCGACAGTTCCGTGGTGATTTGGCCGGTCGGCTTGCAGCCACGTTAAACAACTTGCTAAAGGGCCGTTTGCATCTTGTAACCGGCTTTGCGAAGGCATGGCCGGTTTTTTGTTGCCCTGACTGGTTGTTGCCCCAGACCGGCGGACAACTGAAGGCGGGGCAAGGAGATGTGATGGTCGCTCTGCGCGCTCGAAAAACCAACAACGAGGCCGACCAGCCGTCGAGCCCGGTGTTGCGTTTCGGCGCCGACAAGCCGCTCAAGCTCGACGCCGGCACGCTGCTGTCGCCGTTCCAGATCGCCTACCAGACCTATGGCACGCTCAACGATGCGCGCTCCAATGCCATCCTCGTCTGCCATGCGCTGACCGGCGACCAGCATGTCGCCAACACCAATCCGGTGACCGGCAAGCCGGGCTGGTGGGAGGTGCTGATCGGCCCCGGCAAGATCATCGACACCGACCGCTTCTTCGTCATCTCGTCCAACGTCATCGGCGGCTGCCTCGGTTCCACCGGCCCCGCCTCGACCGATCCCGCCACCGGCAAGCCTTACGGGCTCGACCTGCCGATCATCACCATCCGTGACATGGTGCGCGCGCAGCTGATGCTGGTCGAGCATTTCGGCATCGAAAAGCTGTTCAGCGTGCTAGGCGGCTCGATGGGCGGCATGCAGGTGCTGCAATGGGCCTCCAGCTATCCCGAGCGCGTCTTCTCGGCGCTGCCGATCGCCACCGGCGCCCGCCATTCCTCGCAGAACATCGCTTTCCACGAGGTCGGCAGGCAGGCGGTGATGGCCGATCCGGACTGGCATGGCGGCAAATATTTCGAGCATGGCAAGCGGCCGGAAAAGGGGCTGGCGGTGGCGCGCATGGCCGCCCACATCACCTATCTGTCGGAAGCAGCGCTGCACCGCAAGTTCGGCCGTAACCTGCAGGACCGCGAAGCTTTGACCTTCGGTTTCGATGCCGACTTCCAGATCGAGAGCTATCTGCGCCATCAGGGCATGACCTTCGTCGATCGCTTCGATGCCAATTCCTATCTCTACATGACCCGGGCGATGGACTATTTCGATCTCGCCGCCGACCATGGCGGCCGGCTGGCCGATGCCTTCGCCGGCACCAAGACGCGCTTCTGCCTGGTCTCCTTCACCAGCGACTGGCTGTTCCCGACCGAGGAGAGCCGCTCGGTCGTCCACGCGCTGAACGCGGCCGGCGCTTCGGTATCGTTCGTCGAGATCGAGACCGACCGCGGCCACGATGCCTTCCTGCTCGACGAGCCGGAACTGTTCGCCGCCATCAAAGGCTTCATCGCCTCGGCCGCGCGGGCGAGAGGGCTCGGCGCATGACCCCGAAAAGTTGCAGACTTTTCGGATCAGGATCATGCGCCAAGCAGAAGGCGAAGCCATGAGCGTCAACCGCGCCCAGCGCGTCGACCTCGAAGTCGTCGCCGCGCTCATCCCGCCGCAGTCGCGGGTGCTGGACGTCGGTTCCGGCGACGGCCTGCTGCTCGAATTGCTGCAGGAGACCAAGAAGGTCGATGGCCGCGGGCTGGAGCTGTCGCAGCGCGGCGTCAACGAATGCGTGGCGCGCGGCCTGTCGGTCGTCCAGGGGGATGCCGACAAGGACCTCGAATTCTACCCCGACAAGGGTTTCGACTTCGTCGTTTTGTCGCAGACCTTGCAGGCGACCCGCAATCCGAAGCTGGTGCTCGACGAGTTGCTCCGGATCGGCAACCGCGCCATCGTCTCTTTCCCCAATTTCGGCCATTGGCGGGTGCGCTTTTCGCTGCTCTTCAACGGCCGCATGCCGGTGACCAAGGACCTGCCCTATTCCTGGTACGACACGCCCAACATCCATTTCTGCACCATTCGCGACTTCGTCAATCTGTGCGACGAGCTTGGCGCGACCGTAGAAAAGGCAACTGCGCTCGACGCCAACGGCCAGAGGATCGGCTTCTCCATGCCGTGGTGGTTCTGGAACTTTTTCGGTCAGCAAGCGGTGTTTCTGCTGAAACGATAGGTTTAACCGGCAGAAACCACGAACCACTGATCTGCGCGGCAAAACCCACCGTTATCCTGACATTCCGCCTTACATGATCGCTCGGCAGATCATCGCCGACGCGTTTCTTCCGGGCTTCGCGCGGGCCTTGCCGACCATGCCGAGAAAATTTCTGACCAGCACCGATGATTTCGGCACGCCTGCGCTGTCCTTGTCGATGAGCGCGCCTGGATGGTCCGGCGGCTGGGATAGAGAGGTGATCCATGGGATCGTTGCAAAATCAGAATGTCGTCGTCGTCGGAGGCAGCCGTGGTGTCGGCCGTTCGATCGCGGAGGCCGCCCTCAAAGAGAGAGCGACGGTGCTGGCCGTCGCCCGCGGAAAACAGTCCCTGGCGCAATTTGCCTGGGAAATTTCGGGCGTTAAGACGCTCGCGGTCGATGCAACCGTGGACTCCGCCCCCGATCGGGTCTTCGCCGCGCTGGAGCCGGACGTCCTGGTGATCTGTGCAGGCGCGCTGGCCCCTTCCGCGCCGGTGCACGAACAGAACTGGAAGGCGTTCTCCGCAAATTGGGAAACGGACGTCAAGGCGTCGTTCCTGTTTTGCCGGTCCGCTCTGCGGCGTCCGCTCAAGCCGGGAACCCGGATCGTTCTGATCTCCAGCGGCGCGGCCTTGACCGGCGGGCCACCGAATGCCGGCGGCTATGCCGGAGCAAAACGCATGCAGATGTTCCTGGCCGGCCATAGCCAGAAGGAGTCCGATCGGCTCGGCCTCGGCCTGCGCTTCATGGCGCTCGCGCCGATGCGCATCATGCCGGAGACCGGCGTAGGCAAGGCCGGCGTCGACAGTATCGCGGCCTATATGGGCATCCAGCCCGCGGACTTCATCGCCGCCATGACCGACATGCAAACGCCGGCCGATGTCGGACGGGCGGTCGTCGCACTCGCCACCGGCCAGTCGCAAGGCAGTACCTTCATGGTGAGCGGGAGCGGGCTTGCCCCGGCCGCCTGAGGCGCGCGTAATGCAAACCTGACCCGGAACCCGGAAGCCGCATGACAGACGCTCAGCCACCTCTGGAGCCAGCACGCCAGCAAGGCCAGCCGATTCTCGATCGGCTGGCCTTCGAGAAGGTCACGGCGGCGCATCGCCGCGAGCTCAAGCTGCATTGCTACCGCATGATGGGTTCGCTGCACGAGGCGGACGACCTCGTCCAGGACACGTTTCTTCGCGCCTGGCGCGCCAGGTCGGAGTTCGACGGGCGGGGTTCGGTTCGCGGCTGGCTTTACACGATCGCGACCAACGCTTGCCTCAACGCGCTGAAGGCGCGGACCAGGGCGCATCGCATTCTGCAGCAGCCCGGACAACCGCCCTCCCACGGCTCGGCTACAGGCGGGCCGTCGGCCGAAATTACCTGGCTGGAGCCCTACCCCGATGCCGAGCTTCCAGGCCTCGTCGACAGCGGGCCAGGTCCGGAAGCGCGTTACGAGAGCCGCGAAGCCGTCCGGCTCGCCTTCGTCGCCGCGATCCAGGATCTGCCGCCCAGGCAGCGCGCCGCGCTGCTGCTTTCCGACGTGCTGGGGTGGTCGGCTGTCGAGACGGCGCGTTTGCTGGGCGGATCGACGGCTTCGATCAACAGTGCATTGCAGCGCGCCCGCGCAACGCTTGCGGCGCGTTACCCTCAGGGACGGCCCGAGGCCCGATCGCGGCCCAATCCAGAAGAAGGACGACTGCTCGAGCGTTACATGCAGGCCTGGCAAGCCGCCAATCTCGACAGCTTGATCGAGCTGCTGCGTGAGGACGCCACCTATCACATGCCGCCCTGGCGCGAATGGTATCAAGGCCGGGAGGCGATCCGCGGTTTCTTCGAGACCGTCTGGGGGAATTTTGGCGGCTTCCGCACGGTGGCCACCGCAGCCAATGGCCAGCCGGCGGTCGGGGTCTATTCCCGCAGTCGCGATGACCCGGCGTGGCGGGCCCATTCCCTGCATGTGTTCGAGCCCGCTGAAGGCGGAATCGCCTCTTTGACGATCTATGTCGGGCCGCTCGGCCCCAGTCTGTTTCCGGCCTTCGGCCTGCCGCCGGCCTAGACTTGGCCCCTGCGGCAAGGTCTTAGCGGTCAAGTTCAGGGAAATACGGGTCCGAGAAAAACCGGCGGTCGCGCTCGCCCTGCAGACAGTCGATCGGCGCGTCGATGCGGATCGTCCTCAGGTCCTCCTTGGGATACTCGATGCCGCTGACCTCGAGCACCAGCTTGCGGCGGATGGCGGTGGCGAATTCGGAAGCCGCATAGATCGGCAGCACGAAGGAGCCCGGCCCGCCGGTGACGCATTCGGCATAATACCGGTCGAGATGGCTGAAGGTGGGTGACGGGCTGATCAGGATCGGTAGCCCGTTAATGACGATGCCCTTCGCCAGCGCCGCGTCGCGCGCCGTTGTGACCGGCAAGCCGCTATTGTTTGGGCCGTCGCCCGAGACATCGATGACGCGGCGTTTGCCGACGAAGGTCATGCCGTCGAAAAGCGCGGCGCCGAAGGCAAGTGCGCCGGAAATCGAGGTGCCGCGAAAGCTCCTGAACGGGCGGGCCGCGATCTTGTCGGCGAAAGCGTTGGCGCTCTCCTTGCTGTCGATGACCTGCCAGGCAATGACCGCATCGTCGCGGATGGTGCCTGCCCATTCGAAATAGGTGATGGCGATGCGGCCGGAGGTGCCGGCACGCGCGGCGTTGATGAAGTCGGGATGGCGCAGCGCCGCGACATAGCCGGCGCGCTGCAGGGCAAACTCCCTTTCATCCATCGACTGCGAAATGTCGACGGCCAGCACCAGCTCGACGTCGACGGCAACGGCATCGGCGGGCGCGGCCACAGGTGCTGCCGGGGCGCAGGCAAGGCAGGCGAGCAGGGTGAGAGCGTCAAGCATGGTCGGTCGGAACGTTCCCATCTGAAACGATCGCGACAGTTTTTCGCCGCGATCGCGGCGAAATAAAGCTTGGCTTCTATTTCTTTCGGCCGGCCGAGGCGGTAGCCGGGGGCGGTTCGATGGCGCCTGCCCTGACACGGGCCGGCTTGAGGGCCGGTTGGCCGGCATCCTTGAGGATGGTCAACGCCCGCGGGAAGAAGCGGATATTTTGCTGGCCGCGGCCGATATTGAGGATCGCGGCGTCGGGAAGGCGCTTCTCCAGCATCGACAGCACTTGCCTCAGCGCCGCGCCGTCGAACGCATCCAGCGCCTCGTCGATGATCACCCATTTCGGTCGCCGCAAGGCGAGCCTGGCAAAAGCCAGCAGACGCTGCTCGTCGTCGCTGAGCTCACGCTCCCAGCGTGCCGAGCGATCGAGCGAGGACGACAGGCGTTGGAGCCCGACCTCGGCCAACGCTGCCGAAATCTCGGCATCGCTCACGGTTGCCGCGCCATCTGAATGGTTGAGCACCTCGCGCAGCGTGCCAAGCGGGAAATAGGGGGTACGCGGAACAAAGATCGGCGCTTCTCCGGCCGGCATGCCGATCCGTCCGCTGCCCCATGGCCACAAACCGGCAATGGCGCGGAAGAACAGCGTCTTGCCGGCGCCCGGATCTCCGGTAATCATCACGCGGTCGCCGGCGCGGATTTCGACATGCGGCTCGGCAAGCTTGGTGCATCCGTCCGGCGAGGCAATCTCAAGTTTCTCGAAGGTCAGGCTGCCGTCCGGGTTTTCGCCGAAGGCGATGCGCCTTTCCGTATCGTGCAGCGCGTCGGTGTCGCCAAGCGCGATGCGGAAGTCGGCGACCCGCATCAGCGTGGCGCGCCAATCGGCGATACCGCCGATATTGTTGATGAACCAGCGCAGCGAGGAATGGACCTGGTTGAAGGCGCCGACTGCCATCATCAACCCGCCAAAGCTGATATCGCCGGCAAAATAGACCGGTGAAGCGACGAGGATCGGCGCGACGACAGTGATCCAGCCATAGGTATCGGTAACCCAGGAAAGATTGATCTGGGCGCTGTAGATACGCCGCATGGCGCCCAGCACCATGCCAAGGTCGAACTCGAGCCGGCGCCTGGCATCGGCCTCGCCATGCGCAAGCGCGATGGCATCGACATTCTCGTTGACGCGAACCACCGAGGAGCGCAGCTCCGCTTCACGCGTATAGCGATCGTTGTTGAAGCGGATCAGCGGCCGCCCGACCAGCCAGCTCAACCAGGAGGCGGTGCCCGCATAGAGGATCGCCGCCCAGACCATGTAGCCGGGTATGGCCAGCGAATGGCCGCCTATATGGAAGACGAAGCCGGAAGACAACGACCACAAGACGCCAACAAAGGAGGCAAGCAGGATGCAGGACTGCAGCAGGCCGATGCCGAAACCGGTAGAAAGATCGGAGAGATGCCCGGCATCCTGTTGCAGGCGCTGGTCGGGATTGACGCCGATGGCGCCGGCATGGGTCAGTCGGAAGGCGCGCGCCGGCCGCATCCATTCGCCGATCAGGTCGAGCGTCAGGGCCTCGCGCAGCTTCAGGCGGAGCATCTGGTCGAGCCAGGTCTGGCCGACATTGAGCACCACAAGCCCGCCAGCGATGCCGGCAAAGACCAGAAGCTGATGCAGGAAGCCCTGCATGTCGCGCCGCGCCAGCGCGTCGTAGAAAGGCTGATTCCAGCGATTGAGCAGAACCTGCCCGATCGAGCTCGCCACGATGACAGCGACGATGCCGATCGCTGCCCAAAGCAATTGTTTTCGCACTGGCGAGGTGGTCAGCGCCAATTTGATCGTTGCCAGTTGCTCACGCAGGCTGCTGGCTTCGATCGACGTGGCAAGCGTCTGGGCCTCGACATCCGGATGATCAGCCATGAGTGGATCCTTGCATTCGGAGCAATGCCAAACCGGTCACAGGGATCGGCCGCACGGCCTTCAATCGGACAGCAAATCTGATATCGTCAGATAGGCGTGAAAAAGCACGTCTCGGATCACGAACGCGTCATCCTGGCGGTGCCGGGTGTTCGGCCTGTGACAGCCGGCCGAGCGTCGGCGCGCCGTGCGGCGAGAGAACCGGCACGAAGACGCGGCGGGAAGCGCGCTGGGCGACCGGCACGCCCTGATAGAGCCGCTTCTGCGCCTCGACGACGATGACGCCGGAGAAGATCGGCCAGAAGCGCCGGCCGGCACGTTCCAGCACATTGTGGAACCGCATCATGAAGCGTCGCGGCGACGGCGGGAAGAACAGCGCATCGGACCATGCGGCCGGGGTGAAATTCGCTTCGCGCAGCAATTCGGTCAGCTGGCCGCGCGAGAACGGCCGGCCATTGCCGAAAGGCGTATGCTCGAAGCGCGCCCAGACGCCGCGCCGGTTGGGCACGACGATGACGACACGGCCGGCGGGCGACAGCACCCGCCAGATTTCGTTCAGCGTCTCGCGCGGGTTCTCGACATGTTCGAGCGAATGGACGAGCAGCATGCGATCAATGCAGGAATCGACCAGCGGCAGCTCCTCGTCGAAGACCAGCGCCGTCGCCGTCGGCCCCGTCGCCGGCCAGACCACCGCCCCCTGCGTTGCCGGCATGAAGGCGAAGACACGCTCGGCATCGCTGCCGAAGCGCTCCAGCCAGGGCAAGGTGTAGCCAAGGCCGACCAGCCGCTCGTTGGGCACGACGGCCCATATCGAGGACAGCGCCATGGTGATCGAGCGCTCGGCCAGGCGCCCGAGAGTGGTCGAATAGAAGGAACGGAGGTCGACAATATCTGAATGCATGGGCGGAACGGTAGCTTCGAAGCAGTTCAAGTTCAACAAAGGCGGATGACATCGTCTGGCCGCCGCCCTATGTCTGCGCCTAGAAACGGAGAGATGTGATGCCCGTCGAGATCGAACAATTCATGTGCCGCAGCGACAATTTCGGCGTCCTGGTGCATGACCCGAAAAGCGGCCAGACGGCGCTCATCGACGCACCCGAGGAGGCGCCGATCCTGGCCGCGATCAAGCGCACCGGCTGGACGCCGACGATGATCCTGACCACCCACCACCATCTCGACCACGTCGAGGCCAATCTGGCGCTGAAGGAGCGCTTCAAGCTGCGCATCGTCGGGCCGGAAGCCGAAAAGGCAAAGATTCCCGGCATCGACGAAACCGTCGAGCAAGGCTCGGTCGTCCACCTCGGCGATGAGCGGATCGAGGTCATCGCCACACCCGGCCACACGGCGGGTCATGTCACGTATCATCTGCCGGCGTCGAAAGTGGCATTCGCCGCCGACACGCTGTTTGCGCTCGGCTGTGGGCGGCTGCTCGAATGCAAGCCGCCGGTGATGTACGAATCCCTGAAAAAGCTCGCGGCGCTGCCGGCCGACACGGTCGTCTATTGCGGCCATGAATATACGCTGGCCAACGCCCGTTTCGCGCTCACCGTCGACCCGACCAATTCGGCGCTGAAAGAGCGCGCCGCCAAGATCGAGGCGCTGCGTGCCGACGGCAAGCCGACGCTGCCGACGACAATCGGCGAGGAACTGTCGACCAATCCGTTCCTGCGCTGGCACGATCCGGCGATCCGCAGGCATCTCGGCCTGGAGAAGGCCTCCGATGCCGAAGTGTTCGCCGAGATCCGCAAGCGCAAGGACAATTTCTAAGCGGCCATGACCAGTTCCGCCGAAATCATCGCCCTGCTCGGCCTGAAGCCGCATCCGGAAGGCGGCTGGTATGCCGAGACCTTTCGCGATGGCGCGGAAGGTGCCCGCGGCCATTCGACGGCGATCTATTTCCTTCTGGAGAAGAACCAATTGTCGGCCTGGCACCGGGTCAGGGACGCGGCGGAGGTCTGGCACTTCTATGACGGCGCGCCGCTGGCGCTCTCGATACATCGAGAAGACGGTCCCGTTATCGAGCAGATCCTCGGTACGGCGCTTGCCGCGGGCGAGCGGCCGCAGATTGTCGTGCCGGCGGGCTGGTGGCAGTCGGCACGCAGCCTCGGCGAATGGACCCTGGTCGGCTGCACCGTGGCTCCGGGCTTCGATTTCGCTGCCTTCGAACTCGCCGAACCCGGCTGGCAGCCGGGAACGCCCTAGGTGTTTGATCTCAGGCTTTAATGGCGCACCATTGTCGTCCGAATCAAAGGACGCGCTATGGGACAGATTCTACACGGCCGCGCCACGACG
>NZ_JAMYSE010000128.1:0-15483 GCF_040321795.1 Mesorhizobium sp. M0244
CTGCTCCCACGTAGGCCCTCCGTCTCTCGCGATCGGGGGGATTCTTCGCACATTCACCTCATGCCCCGCACGAGGGGAGCGGCGTGGCGCTTACGCCTCAGGGGTCACCTGGAAAACCCAATAATGTGCGCCCTCCTCCGCGACATATTTGCCGTCATTTAGACACTGTGCTGTCACAAGCACTTCACGCATCCTGCAGACGCCGCACCTCGTCTTCAAAGGATGTGGCCTCCGCATAGCTCTTGCCGTGATCCGATATCCATCTACTGGCGGCACGGCCGGAGAACATGGCTATCCAGGAAGAGATTCTCGGAGGGTTCGTAGGATATTTCGTGTGCGATATTGGCGAATTGGATCACGTCGCTGCGTTTTTGGCGCTACGGAACATAGGCGAGCGGGAAGAAGAACGGGCCAGAATGCTCGCGCATCCTGGGTGGGAGGGATCTCTCGATTCAATCAAAGGTATGATCGACCGTCAGTCGATACGCATCCTTAAGCCGCAATATCGAGGGTGTAGCGATGAACGCGGCCTTGCCTCCTCTCACCGATCTTATAGTAGAACGCCTCAAACCGGGGTCATATCTCGTTGCTGAGGACAGGCAGCTCGCGCGCCACTGGCGTCTTGGAAGGAATTCCTTCCTCGGTGCCAACACTGTGTCGTGCTAGGCTCAACTGTGTCGTGCTAGGCTCAATATAAAAGGCGCAGCGCTGCCGAGGGCAGTATGATGCAGCATGCGCTTATCGAGTTTCGAGACGTCAGGCGGACGGTAGAGGCGATTGGCGAGGTACATGGCACTGCGCCAGGCCCGGTGTGAGGGTCGAACGGTTTGGTATCACGTTTGACTGGCCAATCGCTACCCACTGGGCTCTGCCAGGATCGACCGAAAGAAAGAAGAGCCAAGAAACGACACACGAGACCCATGATCGGTCAAACCGGCCGGCTTACGCAAAAGAACCTCCTGGGACAGGAATTCAACGATTACGTTGGCAAAGACGAGCCGCTGATCATCCTTGTCGGCAACAAACGACGTGGGTGTCGCAGGTTCAAGTTGGCAGGGTGATGCACTCCGTGCCGCGCCCAAAGTGTTGGCGATATCAACCGTTCGGTGGGAAATCCGTTCCACGGCCAAGCAGATCCTTTTCCGGTCGATCAGGGCGGCGCAATCCTTCCAGAATTTGACAGAATACTTCGCTGTTGCGCGTCCCCTCGCCCGCAGATCCGGGAGGTTGTCCCCGAGACACTATCCGAGCGGAACGCATATTCTGGCATACTAAGGAGACCTTAGGTTTTCGGATCGTAAACGATGCGCCCGCGCTCCGACCTGTCATGGCTCGAAAACTCCCATGTTCATCGGGCCTATTGCAAGGTTCGTTGGCGCATCGCTTACCGTTGATGCGCGGGAGAGCGATTAGCACCGCTTGCGGCGCCTACGCCCGACTTTCCGCATCTTGCCGTGGGCGGGCCTCCAAGATGAAGGCACACGGTTGCCCGCCGAAAAGTGATGTGCCGCGACGGTCGAGGGCTCAGACCAATTCGCCCGGCGGTGCGGAGATGTGGCAGGACGCGTAAATATAGCCAGTCGTGCGCTCCAAGCGATCCTCGATGCCGAGCTTGGTCATTGCGGTTAGGATAGCCCGCCGTTCCCTCACTGTCGAGAAGCGGCGCTGGCGCTGTCTGAAGCGGTCTACAAGCCTGGTTTCCAGTCCGAAATCCCGAAGGGCCATTGCGATATTGTCATAGCTGAAGGGATGCATTGCGAAGGCAACGACCCACGGGCGTGACGTTGCGGAGGCATCATACACGCGTGCAAATGTTCGCTCTGTGGCGTAACCCACACAGCCTGTACTGATGACGATATCCGCACCCGCGAGATCGCGGCGTTCCTCGACCGTCAAGTCACGGGTTTCCAGATCAGCCATGATACCCGCTTCCAGCAGGCCCAGAACCCGCGCATAGCGAACAGCCCGGAACGATGGGTCCACGCCGACGAACTGGATGTCGTCACGGAGGCCGCGATTGCGAAAGAAGGCGCGATGCTCGATCTCCTGTCGGCGCGAGAGCGATCCTCTAGGTCTCAGATAGGCAGCATACAGATCGTCGAGATTGAGATCGGTGCGCAGTAAGGCGGCGTTAATGCCATAGGAGCAACCGACATCGATAATCTTCAACCTGGTTTTCTTTCGAACGCGTCGATAATCGGCAAAGATCCTTTCGAAAACCGGCTTGGCCCGATCTGGAATCACATAGTCTAAGGACAGATGCGCGCGAAAATAGGCGTGCGGCCACCTGGAATTATAGGCTGCCGCGAAATCATGCTTCGCCCCCTGAATGTTGGCGCGCCCTGCACCTGATGGCGCCATGGTCCCCCTCACTGGCCAGGGGCCTTGCGGTCGCAGCCGACTATCGGGATAGTTCTGTCTGAAAGCTGACAGACTGGCGAGTTGATTTTGGGAGATGTGGATTTACCGATGTCTTCTTTTCCACAGAATACGATCTGACACGGATCTGACATGCAGCTTTCCTTCGTTCGTTCCTTTGATCGCGATGTAATCCCGACAGGTAGGCCCTGCCGCCGACGAAGGAGCTTCAAAACTCATGCCAACCGCGCAGAGACAGCATGGGATTTGTTGTTTACTGTTCTCAATGGTTTACTTGCGAGTGCAGTGAGGGGCCAAGCCGAATATATTGCGTCGCATACGCGACAACCGTCGCCTAGCTGTCGACACCCGCCACCGCATCAAGGGCGCCTGCTGTTCTCGCAGGGTGTCACCGACTACGAGCCACTTCATAAAAGTCGGCGCCAGCGGCTTGAAGAGTTGCTAACGGGAGATGGACACGCCTTGCCGAGGCACATGAAGACCCAGATCAGCCGAGAACTGGATCGGTTGGAACTGGTCATGAATCAGATCAAGGCTGTCGAGGATGAACGCGATGCGCTCATCGCGGCGCAGATTACTGACAACACGAAGCCGTCGCCGGTCACCATGCTAGTGGAGATCAATAGGCTCGGCGCGGAGTTTGCCAACATCCTCTGGTCAGAGCGACTGTTCCGGCATTTTTGATAACCGCCGTCAAGTTGCTGCCTATGCCGGCCTGGCGCCAACGCCCTGGCAAAGCGGCTTGATCGACCGCGAGCAAGGCATTTCGAAGGCGGGCAATCCGAGATTGCGCACGACGTTGATCCAATTGGCCTGGCTGTGGTTGCGGCATCAGCCGAATTCGGCATTGGCGCAATGGTTCAAGGCCCGCATCGAACATAATGGCGGGCGCATGAAGAAGACGACCATCGTCGCGCTGGCGCGCAAGCTGCTGGTGGCATTGTGGAAGTATGTAACATCGGGAGTCGTCATCGAAGGCGCGGTCATGAAAACGGCCTAACGTTTCGCTCATCTCTTTACCCTTTCCGATACCTCCAGGGTCTCATGAACCCTGGAGTTCCGGGCCGACGACCGATGCACCCCTTGGCGAAATGCCGAAGTCTAGAATGGTTTTGTCGACCTGAGCCCTGCCCGCCGGACGCGGGATGTTGGTGCAGCCGGAATAACGGCGACCATATGAGGTGGATGAGGCTCGGCAAAACGGGTCGGGTCACGCACTCGAGCTTGGAACCTGGAGCCGATACCAATGAGGACCATGCCATGTTTTAACGCACTTGACACAGTTGTTCCCCTGTGAGGGGTGCACTCCATCCCTGTCCGGGTTTGAAGGCGCAACAAGTTTGAACGGCAGCCGTTGCAACAAACCTGCAACAAAACTCGAAATAAAATTTGCAGAGTCTTAGCACCGCAAAATTGTTGACGATGGTAGCCTGGGGGCAAGGTCTGAGGTCAAGGGCGGCTACAAAGATGCCGACAACCCTTCAGACCGCCGCACGGCACGCACCGAAGGAGTCCACAGCCAATGGCAAGAGCGCTGATCCTGATTGGAGGCACGATAATGGGCTCGGGTCTGCTATACCTCCAGGCTGCTCAGCGTCTTGGCCTTCAGCCAATTGCCCTTTCGGCCGATCCAACTCGGTATGATCATTTCGCGGCGAAAGAGGTTGAGTCAATCCGTGTTGATACAGACGATCTGGATGCGCTGATCCGCGAATGTTCCCGGCTGCGAGCGACTTATGGCATCGCCGGCATAACGGGCGCTGCCGATTCGTTTTGTGCGATAGCCAGCAAGCTCTGTCGGCACTTCGATCTACCTGGACCGAACCCGGGAGCTATTGAACAATGCCTCGATAAGTACACTCAACGTCAACTTCTCGCGGCCTCTGGCGTTCCGATGCCTGCTTATCGCTTGGCGGCCAATGCAGCGGAGGTAAAGGATTCTGCCGTGGAAATCGGGCTGCCGGTGATAGTTAAGCCTGCGGTGGGCCACAGCAGCGTCGGTGTCCGTTTGTGCTGCACTGCCGATGAGGTAGTCGAACATACGATCCATCTGTTGGGCGGGAAGCACCTGTCGCGGTCTTCGCCGAGGATATTGGTCGAAGAATTCGCACAAGGTCCCTATTATACCGCTGAGATAATGGGGAATGAGGTCGTTGCAATTGGCACCGGTGGCTTCGGCCCTCCACCGCATTTCGTTTGTCGTGAGTTCACCTTTCCGGCACTGCTGAGTGATCACGAGCATGAGCGTATCGTAGATGTTTCGCTGAGCTGTTTGCGAGCTCTCGACCTTGGCTGGGGGCCAACGAACATTGAATTCCGGTGGACGAAGCGTGGCCCGGTCGTCATTGAAGTCAATCCGCGCCTTGCTGGCACGCCCTTTCCTCAACTCGTTCGTCTGGCTTACGGTGTCGATCTCATCACCGAGCACATCAAGCTTATCATAGGCGACAAATGCGATTTGCGCAGAAGGCATTCGCACATTGCGGCCGCGCGGCACCTGATTGCTGATCGCAATGGCACGCTTGATTGGATCGATGGGCACAGCCAAGCGGCCGCAGTATCAGGTGTTGCCGAGGTCAAGTTCTATGTTGAACCAAAGACGCCGATTGTCAGAAAAGGCGATTATCGAGACTGTATGGGACATGTCATCGCCGCTTCATCTAGTCTTCCTCGCACCGAGGCGATACTTCAGCGTGCCGTCGACTTGATCGGTTGGTCGATCACACCCTTTCCGATCACTTGACAAACAAAACCAATGTGCGGCCCCTCACCTCCCACCTCCCGGGCTCATGAAAAGAAAGCGGTTAACGGAAAAGCATCATCATCACGATACCGCGCGAGCATGAGACGGGGCGAAGGCCGGTGATCTGGCCCTGCAAGCACGGTATCTCGGAGCCAACGCTTTACAATTGACAGCCGGCCGTGAGGGTTCAGTGGCAGGCACGCTGAAACGAGTCATTGCCACAGCTGAACAGTTGCCAATCGTGATGTTAGCAACAGTCCTCAATGAATGAATATGCCCAGCTGCAGGTAGATGGCTGGCCCGATTGTTACCCATCAGGTTGTCGAGTACGCGCCGCGGTGATGTTCCTCAGCCGAGTTGATGTGCAGAAAATCGCTTTTATGACCTCTCCTCAGCCTGGCACGATTTTTGAACCGCCTCTCGTGAGGGGGTAGGAACTGGCGAGCGATATTTAGATCGTGGAGCGAGATTGTGATCACTGGAGCGAAGAAGGGAAGCAGCATGTCAAGTCAGGCAGCAAGCGCGGAGCGCGGTAGAATTCAGGGGGCGAAGCACGATTTCACGGCAAGCTACAATGGCAGATGGCCGCACGCCTATTTTCGGGCTTGTTTGGCCGTGGACTATATGCTTCCAGATCGGGCCAAGCCGATCTTCGAAAGGATCTTCGCCGATTACCGACGCATTCGAAACAAGACGAAGTTGAAGATAATCGATGTCGGTTGCTCGTATGGTGTCAACGCTGCCTTGCTGCGAACCGATCTCGACCTCGACGATCTATATGCTGCCTATCTGGAACCCAGCGGATCGCTGTCGCGCCAAGAGGGGATCGAGCATCGCGCCTTTTTTCGCAATCTGGGCCTCCGTGACGACATCCAGTTCGTCGGCGTGGATCCATCGTTCTGGGCTGTTCGTTACGCGCTGGATCTGGGCCTGTTGGAGGCTGGCGTCACGGCTGATCTGGAAACTCGCGACTTGACGGTCGAGGAACGTAGCGCACTCGCGGATGCCGACATCCTTATCAGCACAGGCTGCGTGGGCTACGCTACCGAGCGCACCTTTGCACGCGTGTATGAGGCGTCGGCGACGTCACGCCCCTGGGTCGTCGCCTTCGTAATGCACCGCTTCAGCTATGACGACATCGCGGCGGCCCTTCGGGCTTTCTCGTTGGAAACTCGGCACTTAGAACGGTTCAGACAGCGCCAGAGCCGCTTCTCCACGTCGAAGGAACTGCGGGCGATCCTGAAGGCTATGGCCAAACTCGGCATAGAGGATCGCCTAGAGCGCACGACGGGCTACATCTATGCGTCCTGCTACATTTCCGCACCCCCAGGTGAAGCGCTCTGACCGTTGTCATGGACGGACGCATCTCCAGGAGAAGCGAGTTGCTCGCTGCGACGCAACCATCAGGTTGTCGCGCACCTTCTCCCAGCTTGGGCGCGGACCACGATGATGCTGGCCTCGAGCAATGGACCGCCGATGACACCGGCGCAAGCGTAGCGTGACCGGGAAGTGCCATGTCGACGAGATGTACATCAAGGTCCGCGGCCAGTGGATGTATCTTATTTGCGCCATCGACCGTGTCGGCGACACAGTCGAATTCTCGTTCAGCGAGCAGCGTGACCTGCCCTCGCGCATCAACCGCCGCATCCGGTCAATGCTCGGCTTCAATCACCAGCACTGCCGCGATCATCCTAAACGGCATCGAAATGGTTCACATGATGCGTAAGCAACGGGCGAGGTTCGCCTTGAATCCGAATCCATCCCTGGCCGAGCAGTTCCAAATCCCTGCCCCGTGATTGGCCTCCTGTCAGACCTTTCTACAATCCCATTCATTCGTTGCAACAAAACCTGCAACAAAACTCGAAATAAAATTCGCAAAGTCTTAACGCCGCAAAATTGTTGACGATGGTAGCCTGGGGGCAAGGTCTGAGGTCAAGGGCCGCCGCACGGCACGCACAGAAGGAGTCCACAGCCAATGGCAAGAGCGCTGATCCTGATTGGAGGCACGATAATGGGCTCGGGTCTGCTATACGTCCAAGCTGCTCAGCGTCTTGGCCTTCAGCCAATTACCCTTTCGGCCGATCCAACTCGGTATGATCATTTCGCGGCGAAAGAGGTTGAGTCAATCCGTGTTGATACAGACGATCTGGATGCGCTGATCCGCGAATGTTCCCGGCTGCGAGCGACTTATGACATCGCCGGCATAACGGGCGCTGCCGATTCGTTTTATGCGATAGCCAGCAAGCTCTGTCGGCACTTCGATCTACCTGGACCGAACCCGGGAGCTATTGAACAATGCCTCGATAAGTACACTCAACGTCAACTTCTCGCGGCCTCTGGCGTTCCGATGCCTGCTTATCGCTTGGCGGCCAATGCAGCGGAGGTAAAGGATTCTGCCGCGGAGATTGGACTGCCAGTGATAGTTAAGCCTGCGGTGGGCAGCAACAGCGAGGGTGTCAGATTGTGCCGCACTGCCGATGAGGTAGTCGAACACACGAACTATCTGTTGGGCGGGCAGTACATATGGCGGTCTGCGCCGAGGATACTGGTCGAAGAATTCGCGCAAGGAGCCTATTATACCGCTGAGATAATGGGGAATGAAGTCGTTGCAATTGGCACGGGTGACTTCGGCCCTCCGCCGCATTTCGTCTATCGCGGGGGCACCTTTCCGGCACTGCTGAGTGATCACGAGCATGAGCGTATCGCCGATGTTTCGCTGAGCTGTTTGCGAGCTCTCGGCCTTGGCTGGGGGCCAACGAACATTGAATTCCGGTGGACGAGGGATGGCCCAGTCGTCATTGAGGTCAATCCGCGCCTTGCTGGCTCGCCCACTCCGCAAATGGTTCATCTGGCTTACGGTGTTGATCTCATCACCGCGCACATCAAGCTTGTCATCGGCGAGGAATGCGATTTGCGTAGAAGGCACTCGCAGACAGCGACCGCGCGATTCCTGGTTGCTGATCGGGATGGGACGCTCAATTGGATTGGTGGGAACGGTGAGGCCGCTGCTGTATCAGGTGTCGCCGAGGTGAAATTTTACGCTAGACCCCAAACCCCGATCGTCAGAAAAGGCGATTATCTAGACTGTTTGGGCCATGTCGTCGCCGCTTCATCCAGTCATCCTCGCACTGAGGCGATACTTCAGCGTGCCGTCGACTTGATCAGTTGGTCGATCACACCATTTCCGACCCCTGACGAAGTAACCTTGACCTAAACTAAATCAAAACAATAGATAGAGCGGGTAATCTATTATGTTCGATATAAATCGTAATTGTGCTATTGGCGCAGAAGGATACCAGAAACTTTTCGGAATTGATGGTAAGGTAGTCTGCATTTCAGGCTCGAGCCGCGGTCTCGGGAAGTCGCTCGCTACCTGTTTTGGACGATTGGGCGCCAAGATAGTCCTTTCCTCGCACAATACTGAAGAGCTGACCGAAGCAGAGGCCGAACTTGCAGGCCAAGGGATCAATGTGACAGCTATACGCGCTGATGTGCGGTCGCACGACGATTGCAAGGCACTGATCGGTGGCACGGTCGACCGGTTCGGGCAAATCGATGTGATGATCTGCAACGCAGGTATCGACATCATTAAGCCAGCGCATTCATATGAAGAGCCGGAATGGGACGAGATCGTCGATACCAATCTGCGTGGCTACTATTACTGTGCGAAGTTTGCCGCCCAGGCAATGCTGGATCAAGGCGGCGGCAGCATCATCATGACTTCTTCGGTCGCCAGCTCGCTCGGCATACCGGGCCTGGCTGTCTATGCTGCGAGTAAGGGAGGCGTCAATCAACTGACGCGCACCATGGCGGTAGAATGGGCCGATAAGGGTATTCGTGTAAACGCCGTTGCACCTGGGTTCATCAACAACTTCATGGAAAGAGTGCACCCTAACCTCGATAGCCCTTATCAGCGCCGCGCAATGGAACTCACTCCGATGCGACGCCGCGGCGATCTGTCCGAGTATTTCGGGCCTTACATTTTCCTCGCTGGCCCAGCTGCATCGTTTGTAACAGGCGAGATTCTCTATGTCGACGGGGGCTACGCCGCGAGCTGATACAGAATGCTTCGATGTTGTGGCGGTATTTGGAGGCGGCTAGGCAATGTTAAGCAAAATACCAGATGAAGTAAACTTCCTAGACTGCACCTTGCGCGACGGTGGCTACTACACAGGTTGGGATTTCGCACCGGAACTGGTGTCGGACTATGTCGCTACCATCAACGCTCTCCCGATTCGCATGGTCGAGCTGGGGCTCGCCGGAAAGCCTGAGAGCCACGGATATTTCGCCAGTGTGACGAGTTCTAAGGCCGAACAGGTGGCTGCTGGTCTCCTGGTCAAGGCATGTGTGATGATCGATGCCAAGGACGTGCTTGCGAACGAACTGCCTGTACCCCTTGCCGTGACCCGCCTGACAGAAGGACTAGTTCCAGGACATATCATGACCGTCCGCGTGGCGACGCATTACAGCAACTTGGCTGCCTGTAGGAACATTTTCGCTGAGTTGTCTCGGAAAGGCTTCCGTGTGTTTGTGAATCTCATGCAGATCGATGCAGCAAATTCCGTAGAAGTTGAGATGTGCCTGAAAGAAGTAAAGCAGTTCGACACCATCGACGTACTATATATTGCCGATTCCTTTGGCTCTATGACGCCAACTCGCGTTCAGGAAATTATCGGCCGGTTTGCGGATCGAATTGAGCCTGACATTGGATTCCACGGCCATGACAACCGGGGATATGCAGTGGTCAATTCAGTGGCCGCCGCTATGGCGGGAGCGACCTGGATAGACTGCACTATGGCCGGCATGGGCCGCGGGGCAGGAAATACAGCAAGTGAGCAGCTCCTGCCGCTTCTCGCTCGTCTCGAAACATCCAAGGAACGGGCACTCCTCGAGCACGTCTCGCGTCACTTCGAACCGCTTCGCAAACGGTATGGCTGGGGCAGCAGCGCGGCATATCAATTCGCAGGCTCAAACTTTATCCATCCGTCCTATGTCCAAAAGCTACGTGAAGGTGGGGCATTATCTGACGCCGCAATCATCAGGTGCCTGTCGGACCTTTGCGCCGATGAACGAATGAGGTTTGACAAGGAAAAGCTGTCGCCGCTGATGGCGCAGGGTATCGCCTGATCGCAGGTTTTTCTGTCGAGGTGCCTCTTTTCCCAACTTGGAGCAAGCCATGACCCTGCCAAACGCGGTAGTAAAACCATCGGCCCTCCCGTCCGATCCACGGTTCTCATCAGGCCCTTGCCGCAAACATCCCGGCTGGGGCGTGCACCCAACTATGCTGCGCTATGTTGGACGAAGTCACCGGAGTTCCGAGGGAGCAGAAAGGCTAGGAGAAGTAATCAGGCGCATGGCCTCTTTGCTAGAGCTGCCTGTTAGCTGGCTCTGCGGAATCGTGCCCGGTTCAGGCACTGGAGCCTGCAGCATGGCCTTACAAAATCTACTCGGCCCCTCTCCAGTTGAGACATTCGTGTCAGACAACTTCTCGCAGTATTGGGCAAATGAGATCGATACGTTGGCGCTTGCCCCCCAAAACCGGCACATTTGTGCTTTCGGAGATTTTCCGAGCACGAGCAGGATCGACTCCAATCACGACATCGTTCTAGTGCTAAACGGCACCAACAGCGGCGTCTGTCCGCCGGACCTTGATTGGGTTCTTCCCGACCGTGCCGGGCTTGTGATCGCAGATGCCGTCTCGGCGGCTTTTACGAGGCCTATCGACTTCAATCGGACCGATGTTCTGTGCTGGTCATGGCAGAAGGCGCTTGGCGGCGAAGGCGGCCATGGCATGATCGCGCTTTCGCCTCGGGCTCAGGCACGACTGAAGGCCGACGGTCGTAAGCCTGTAGCCAGGCTCATGAGATTGCACAACGCCGACGGATCGGTCAACAAAGCGTTTTTCGGCGGCCGGACGATCTCGACCCCTAGCATGTTCGCCGTCGAGGATATTCACTCTGCACTCGACTGGGCCGAAGCGTGCGGCGGACTTCCCGCGCTCCTGAAAAGGGTTGCCGATAATTATGCTGTGATGGCCGATTGGGTGAACTCCACTCCTTGGATTGATTGGACTTGCACCAATCCGGCAGCACGCTCCCCCTGTTCAATTACGCTTCGACTTGTGCGAGAGCAGCACGCTACCGGCGAGAAAGAGGACGACGACAAAATCGTTGCGGGGATGATCCGTCTACTCGAAGCCGAAGGCGCGGCTTTTGACATCTGGAGCTACGGTGATGCGCCACCGGGATTTCGAATATGGGCAGGGCCTACGGTCGAGGCAGAAGACTTGGCGATCTTATGCAAATGGCTGGCCTGGGCTTATAGCGAGACGTGCGAGAGCAGCATACCACCCGAAACGAAGGTCGTGCGTCACGGCAGCTTTCCGCCCTCTAACACGCGCGCGGTTCAGCCAAGGGAGGAGTCGGCTTGTCTTCTAACCGCCGCCCTCGAAAGCCCACCTCCCCAGACACTGGCAGATTACTACGACGCGATACTTTTCGACGCAACGGGGGTTCTGATCAGTGAAAATGAAGCCCTGCCTGGCGCTGCTGATATCTTGGCCAGACTTAATATGTCAGGTCAACCATACTACATCGTGACGAATATCAGCAGTGGGTCGGACGAAACGATATTTGCGCGTCTTCGCGGCGCGGGACTTCCGATTCCGGCGGTCGACCGTATCGTGTCCGCAGGCGGGGTCACGCGCCCTCGCGTACTCGGAGAGCTAGCGGCCGGGCGGCAAGTTTCGTATGTGGGCAGTGCACGCGCTGCGCATGACATCTTCGGCAAGCATCCAAATCTTCATTGCGCTGATACGGCCGAGACATTCGACACACTCGTAGTGCTCGATGACGAAGGTTTCGATTTTAAACGAGCGGCCGAGCACATCCTGTCCACTTTTCGACGCAGACTGATCGAGACGGGCGAAATGCCGCGTATGATAGCGGCAAACGGGGATATCATTTATCCTGGCAAAAACGGCACACTCGTCTTTGGACCATGCATAATAGGGCCAATGCTTCAAGCAGGACTAGCGCCCTTCGGGGCTCCTCCAATCTCGGTAGAGATTATGGGCAAGCCAGGAAGACCGATTTTCGAAGAGTGCATCGCTCGGGCAGGTACCGACCGTCTTTTGATGGTAGGCGACCAGGTTGATACTGATATCAAGGGCGCAAAGGCAGCCGGGCTCGACGCACTTCTCGTAACCACTGGCCTCAACATTAGCGGCGAGTTGCGTCACGGCGAGAACGGCGCTCCCGATTATGTCGCAACGAACCTCTGTCAAATCGTTGATGGCAGTTTGTTTCCACCCCTTCGATCGGCGAAGCATTCTAGCACAACAAAATCGGGATTCGCAGATCGGAGAAGGCGAATCGTGGGCAGCAGCTGAGCACAGCTGCATGGTTATGAGGGAGATGCAAGGAGCATTCGCGGATGTAGTGGGACAACAGTAATGCCAAGCACCAAGACAGGAACGCAGATGATCATTATCGCCGCGTAGAAGGATTGCCGGCCGTCGGAGCCGATGCGACTGGAACTGGCGGAGAAGGGGCAGATCGTTGCGGAAGTCCGCTGCCGGCGCTAATATCTCGGCCGTCGTACGGGCGTCAGCCGCAGCCTGATTGAGGCTGGCTGCGGTAGGCGGGGCTAGTCAAGCCAGACCGTGGCGAGGGAGACGACACCCCTGCAGTTTGCGCTGAATGTGGCAATGTGGCGGCAACCAGAAGCGGTGGGTCGAGCGCAGCGGCTGCGATAAGACGGAAGCGCCGGGATCGTTCAGTCGGGTAGAGGTTGAGAAGGGTGGAAGCCACCTCGACCTGACAGGTTCGGTCGAACCAGCCTTGGCGCCTGCTGTTGTGGGTGCGTTGCGAGTGGCGACACAGTCGGTCGATTTCCGCCGCTGCATAAGGGGCCTTATTGTGCTGGCCGCGGCCGCTCTTCCGGCCGATCCTATTGCGGCTACACTTTGTCTTCCGGCCCAAGCGCAGTGACAGGCCTGCGGCTCATTTTTTGGGGCGGCAACATGCGCCCTCTAATGAGCGCGCGGGTTGCTGTTCCAGCGAGGAGGAGATTAAGGATGCAGAGGCAACCGAGCGCTCCATGCCGGATGGAAGGAAAGTGATGACTAAGAAAGAGGCCGTTCGCAACAACATCAGCATACGCGCCAGTTCCAGGCGAACTTCCCGCGCGAAAACTATGCGACCGAGGTCCTCGGCCTTTTTTTGGCGGGGGACTAGGCCATGACTGGTCGGAAAGTCGGTTTCATCGGTACAGGCACCATCACCGATGCCATCGTGCGAGGATTGCTCCGGGAACCGGCGGCTCTGTCGCGCGTCCTGGTCTCCCCACGCAACGCCGAGGTCGCCGCGAAACTCGCCACGGATTTCTCATCGGTAACGGTTGCAGCCGACAATCACTCAATCGTCAAAGGCTGCGACACTGTTGTTCTCGCGGTTCGCCCTCAGATCGCGAAGGATGTCGTCCGCTCCCTCCCCTTTCGAAATGGCCAAACCGTGCTCAGCGTGATGGCTGCGACTGACCGAGCTACACTCATCGACTGGATCGGCTCGAATGTGCGCCTGACGCAGGCTATTCCCCTCCCCTTCGTCGCCGAGCGCAGAGGCATCACCGCAGTCTATCCACGGGATCCCGAGACAGCGGCGATCTTCAAGGTGCTGGGCGGCGTGGTGCAATGTGACTCAGGCAAGGAGTACGAGTTGCTTGCCGCCGCCAGTTCCCTGATGGCAACCTATTTCGGCATCATGCATGGGGCATCCGAATGGCTGGCCTGGAAGGGGCTGTCCAGAGACAAGGCGAGATCCTATCTCGCGCCCCTATTCACCGAACTATCGAGAGTCGCCCTGGAAGCACCCTCCGGAGTTCCCTTCGCCGAACTCAGTCGCGCATTCGTGACCAGAGGCGGACTGAACGAACAAGTCCTTGGCGACTTTGAAAAACATGGCGGAGCCGATGCACTGAAGACGGCGCTCGATCACGTACTCGCCAGGATCGAAAAAGGCTTCCCACCGGAGCATGTCAAAACTTAAAAGGTCGGCCGCGTGCACGCAATGATCACCTCGCATCGGGCTGCGCCAGCGTCCAGGCGACCCGACAACACGATGCCGCCTTCCTCACCTTCGTGCACGAGCGGCACCTTGCCGATGTCGGCGCCAAGTGGATAGCATGAGAATCCACGAGACTGCAGCATCAAACGATTCGATCTGATGGAGCCATCACCGGCCAGCCGACCTGTGCATCATCGCACCCAATTTCGCTAGATAAGTTTCGCTCTGAGTGGTCCACGGGAACGAGAAGTTAAGCGCAACGAAGTTTCGGAAGGACGCCTCGATCGAGAAAATAGGGCCTGGGAGGAAACTGAAGTCGGATTCTATCGCCTGAAGCAAAGCGCCAGTAGCATCGAAGCTGACTGGCCCTCGTACCCAGCACATAAACCCACCGGCGGGAGGCGATACAACACATTCACTGGGAAAATGTTCTGCGACTAGCTCGAGACCCCGTTGCATCCTCGCTGCAAGTGTGCTGCGCAATCGCCTCAAATGTCGGTCCTGACTACGGATTGCCAGAAACGTGGCAATCGCGCGCTGGACAATACCGTCACCGCTGTTCAGTCCGTGTGTATACTGGTGTGTCATCAAACGCCGTGTGTGGGTGCCGGCAATGATCCAACCCAATCCATACGCTGGCGGGAGCGAGGCCATGAAACTCCCGAATTGCACCACGATATCGGACGGATCGTGTTGTTTAAACGAAGGCTGCCTGCTGCCATGGTAGTTCAGGTCGCTGAACATGTCATTTTCAAGGATAAGCACTTGGTGTTGGCGGGCAATTTCCACGACACGGCGCATGGTTTGCTCGGAATAGGTCACGCCTGTGGGATAATGATGGGAGCCCATAAGCAATGCTACGCGAACGGAATTCGAGCGGACAAGATGCAGGAATTGTTCGGGATTAATGCCAGAGCGCGGGTGGGAGTAAATTTCCACCACAGAGAGGCTCTTGCGATTCAATCCGGCCAGCATTGGAAAATAAGAAGGACTTTCGACAAGGACTACGTCTCCTGGCTTGGTAAATGCATTGAGGCACATGTCGAAGCACGACATGCCCGTGTTGCCGACGATTATCTCCCCGTGTGCTACGATGCATCCTCGCTTTGATACGCGGCGCGAAATTTCATGTCGCAACTGCACGTCGCCTTGTGGTGAATCGCACCCAACAAGCCTGGTCTCGCCTTGCCGCAAGAGCTGGCGCAATAGCCGGTCTATTTCGCTGCGGTCGAATAAGTCCGGACTTGGGTAGAAGCTGCCGAATGCGCCAAGCTCATTTGAATAACAAATATGTAG
>NZ_JAMYSE010000129.1:0-15443 GCF_040321795.1 Mesorhizobium sp. M0244
GCCACCGAGCTCCGAAAGGGCGAGATGAAAGAGCCTGTGCTGGAGATCGAGGCTCATCAGGCCAGGGGCGGTGTTGAAGGCGACCAGCCCGTCATCGACCCTCGCTTCGAACAGCAACTTAAGTTTCTTGTAGTTCTCTAGCAAACGAGTGTCGCGCAAAACGCGGGTCTCGTCTTTCTCCAGAAGCTTGTAAGCAATTTCCAACCAAAGAACGTACTCCCAGAAGGCAGCAACGACTTACCCGGCAGCGTCTGGATGCCCGCTGTGCTCTTTCAGAGCGGCTCGCGATGCCGGCCATGTCGGCCGATCCTGCCTAGGATGGGGGGCCACTCTCGTCGGCCGAGTTGATGCTCCAGCCAGTATCGCCTTGCCGACCAGCATGGGTTCGCCGTTAGCAATCCATCCTCGCGAGCCAATGCTATCGTGCACGTGTCGCAGCACTCCGGGCGGCTATATCGCCTAAGACAGCATGACGAAGCGTTCCAACTTCCTGTTCGGCGAGCCCGTGTGCAGTTCCTGACTCGGACAGTGGACGAGAATTCTCATGGCGGTGATGCGCCAGAAGGCATTCGCGTCCAACGGAATCAAGCCTCGACTATCAGTCCCAAACTACACATCACAAGAGCGATCTTCCACCCATTGCAGATTATCCGACTGATCAGGCGGCGTCCGATATGTCCGACTCTGCCTCAAGAATTCCCACAGGTATGGACAGCGATCTCGCTATTGGTCGCAACGTGCTTAGGTTCAAGACTTGATTCATAGTTTCTCGAAGGCGATGACAAGGACGTCACGATATGCGAACGGCATTTTCGGATTTCGGTCACGATCGGTGATACATCATGAAACGTCTTGCGATCGTTGCAAATCACAAAATCAGTTGGAAGGTTCATTTCGACATCGCCGAGGAACCGCTTTGAGGCATCAGTAATCGTGCTCATACCGCCGGTCACGTTAACCCGCCCGATCATGTAAGAAACGATGAAATCCACCCCGTCCTGATGAAGGCCCTCGGGTGCTGGTTTGCCGTTTACACCGTCGCGTGCAACAATCCGGTAGGGATGGAGCTTAATATCCCAACGATCATGTCCAGCGGTTTGACATAGAATTCTGCAGAAACCTGTCAGAATCTTGTTTAAGACAGGATGATCTATAAACGATTGTTCAAAGGGCTCGAAGTAGCGCTTGAAGCCGCCATTCAAGTGGTTGATGGCTTTCGATTGCTCGTAAGGGGCATGGGGCAGGAGCCGAAAAATTCCGTCAACTGCGTCATATTCAAACGCACCATAGCGCCGGTAGCGATAGGTCCCGCCGTCACGCATGTATTCATCGAGAAGCAATCGATTCCAGTGGTCAGCAAAGTTCTTCCAGCCAGCATCAATTTCGATGCCGAAGCCGGCTTCGGTGCGCTTACCTCTGGAAAACCACCATCCATTCGTGACCAGATGATCAGTGCATTCTTGACTGAGGCTGCATAGCGCCTGGGGTGCGACCTTTTTCATGGGTGTCTCCCGTCTTGGTAATTTGGCGAGGGGGAAGTTTTAAAGGACGCTTGGTGGCTCGCGGCTTGGTGTTCCCAAAGGTGGCGGTCCGTAATGTATTTCGGCGTGCTGGCTATGATGGACCGAGGTAAAAAGCGCGTATTATCGACTATGTAGCTGACGCTCCCGCTGACGCCCTCGAGCGCGGACGCTATGGCCCGTTCGCACATCTTGTGAATAGTACTGCCCCATTCACCTGAAACCGCCTCCTGGGACCAGGCTTGCTCAAGCCCTTCCTTCAACACGATTGATCCGACGCCAAGGGAAGCGGTTTCGAGGTGCCGCAGCGCGTCCATGATGATGGCCGCTGCGGGGGCCTCGCGGACTTCGAGAACCTTTTCACCGGTTGAGATGTGTTCGAGCCCGACAAAGCGGCCGTGTCCGAATTTGCCAACTGTTTTATTCAGGAGCGGGATTGTGTCGATCAGTGCAACATCACGGTCATCAATTGACACGAGATTTCCGTCGATAAACCCGAGTTTGATCTCTACCGGCTGCTCTGCGGCAGTGTTGCGCGTCCAATCAAATGCCTCTTCCGGGATAGAAAAGTTCTCGGGATCATCCAAAGGTCCAGACTCGAATTCCCGGCACCAGAGGTTTTCGTCTCCGCTCCAGGTGCGGTCCGTCACAAAAGTCAGTCCGAACTTAGAGAGGGCGGCGGCCTTCTGCTGCCGGGAAATCACCGAGCATTCATACGGACTGCCGAAGTTGCCGGAAAATCCCGAGCGCTTGATGCTATTGTTAAGGCGCGGAAGACTATTCTGCGAAAGACTTGCTGTATGAAGAAGCAGCCGTGAGCCGATTGATGTTGCATGATCAACAATCAATGAGGCGATTACGGGACGGCTCAAGGAACTGCTTAACGGATAGTTACCAAGGTACTTGGCGTGGGCCCGAATGGCGGGTTTCACGCCTTGTTCGACAAAAGCTTCCCGCCCTTCGAGACAGACAAAGCGCGCGCCGAACCTGGCTGCCGTCTGTTCCAGCAAAGGCTTATCGATGGAAGTTCCGACATCCACCGCGACAGCTTCAATATTCGAAAAGCCAAGGCTTTGCAGCTTGTAGAGAAGGTAGGTGCTGTCGAGACCGCCGCTGAACATGGTTGCAACTGGTGCGTTTCGGTCCGGAAAAGCCTCCAGATCTTCGAAACTCAAAATGCCGCCGGTAGATGGTTTGATCGAAGTTGAGACGGGGTTCATTTGTCAGGTCCTGCTCTCAAAAAAGATGCCGGAAAAGGTTCCGGCGAGGATGAGGCCGGCACCTATCAAGCCCGTTGCGGTCAAAGATTCTGTCAGGAGAAGGTGCGCGAGGACGAAACCAAAAAAGGGTTCTGTTCCCATCAGCAAGCCAACCCGTGTCGGCGTGGATTTTCTGACCGCGGCGTTTTGAATGTAGAATGCAGCGATCGTGCAGAAGAGTGAAAGGAAGGCGACGGCGCCCCAAAACTGAAGGGGGGCCTTCACAATAAGGCCGTAGATTCCGAATTGACCCACGGCTAAAACGAAAGTGAGTGTTGCCACCGCCGATCCCTGGATGGCCGTCAGTGCCGCAGACGAAATCTGCCGGCCGGCCAGAAGGCGTTTGGTGGAAACGACCATAATTGCTCGCAGAATCGCAGCCCCCAGCACAAGCGCGTCACCCGGACTGAACTTGCCGATCCCGCCAGTGAGAAGGCCGACACCGATGCAGGATATGGCGGCACTTGCCAATATGCCCGGAGGTGGAAGTCGCCCCGATAGCCCATAGTCAATGATCGGCGTGAAAATTACACAAAGCGAAATGATCAAGGCCGTATTCATTGCGCTTGTTGATGCAACACCGTAAGTTTCAGCAATAAAAATTGAAAAAAGTATTGTCCCCAATACGAGGCCACGGATGCAATCGCCCCAAGAGATCGACGCGATCTCATGTCTTGCCACCACTGCCATAAAGATCGTGGTAATCAGGAAACGATAAAGAATGAGGATCAAAACCGGCGCATAGAATAGTGCGCTTTTCGCGACCGGATAGCTCGCGCCCCAAACGAATGCGGCACCCAGTACGGCCAGGTCGGCCGAGAAGGATGAGGTCAGTGACCTCCTCGCAGGTATTGAAGCACGTTCGAAAACGTCCACGTTCAAGTATCCTTTGTGCTAGCCACCCATCCTACTGTGCAGAACGAGTCAAAACAGATTAGGCCGTCCCTATAACGTTGGTATCGCGGAACTGTCCGGCCTTCCGCGAGGCGCTCATCGATGTCCCACCACTGGACTTCATTAAGCGGCGGGACGATCGAGCGGCTTTTTGTCCAGTCGTGGCCCGCGTCGCGAGATTTTGGCGTCCCCACATGCAGTAGGGGGAGTGTTTGGTTACAAGCTCGGCCCATTCCGATTGCAACCGGAGGGCGGATTCGCATGCACAGATCTTGCTGTAGCGACTGCCTGAGGCTGTTCATGGAGGAACTCCTGCAGGTTCGTGCCGTAGGTATTTGTGATTCAGCAAAGCAAATGCCGTGCCAATCCAGAAAACCATTTTTAGACAACACGATCGTTTTGATAGTGCAGTGTTTCATACCCAACATTGTCAGAAGGCCGACAATGAGTCCGACTGCCGGGCATGCAACCGAACGCTGTGATCCTGTTATCCTGACAGGTTTCCCGCTGCAGCCCGGCTTGGCAATTCATCAGGGCCTGTCGCAAATGAAAAGTCGAAGGGCGAGGCGGCTTCCGGCTCGCAGAGCGGCCCGAACGACCTCGGCGCGGTCTCTAAGCCTCGCCCCGATGCAGCTTGGCCTACATACCGACGATCTCGTTGACTACGCCGCGCGCAAGGAAACGCGGTACGAGCACCTTGCCGTAGTTGCGGACGCTGTACAGCTTCGTACTTTCTCCGGGCGGTGCGCGCGAACTGAAGGAATGGCTGTTTCGGGAAGCCGACTTGGCAGTGTCGAACGAGGATATTGCCCGTCGCTTCGTGGCCGACTGCCGTCGCACCCGCACGGGTCGGGAGTTCCCCGCCTGGCTCGGGCCGACACCTTCGCAAAACTCGAGGGGCGGCAGCGGATCCTCGGCTTGTCGCGTTGCTCGCCAGGAAACCCGTGCGCTTGGCGAGTGTGGCCATGGCGAACAAGATGGCCCGTGTGGTCTGGGCGATCATGGTACGCGCGAGACCTCAAGCTCGTCATGCCGCGAACCTTGCGGTGTAAGGTTGCGAAGAAGATAAATTTTAGGACAGAGAACAGGCGGGCCGATCGATCGGCTACCAGTAGGTTGTGAGAGCGACGCGATGTGATGGCGAGACTGGTCAGGCCGGGAACAGGGACAACCCGTCGAATGTCCGAGCACCATAGCCTGATAGGCAGATTGAGATCCAGTTCGCCGGTCCCATCAGGGCCAGCAGTCTCGGATGGCTGCATCAACAGGCCGGACAGAAGACTGCACCCGCCCAACGCGCCGTAACGTCCAATTACCTCTTGCATCGCGGGAGCCATCCACAGAGGACGTTTCTCGGAGAAGGCGACGGCGCTGCATGCGGAGTACCACCGACCGGCGGTCTGCCGACCGCCCGCGCTCGTGTCGGTAATGTCGAGGCTTCCTTCAGCGAATAGCGACCAACAGGAGAACTTTGACCGATCGCGGGTGCGAAGCCGCATTGGCATGTGAGCGCCCAAATAGACTGCCAAGCCACGCTCGAGTCAGCGTGCAGATTTTTGCCCAATGGCCCGAGGTGATGGGCTGCCAAACCGTGACTCTCAAGCTCCCCTCCGAAGACTGCACCAGAGGACTACGACCCGCTGCCTTCCTCTTAAACCGTCATCGCTCTGACAACACATTCTGCAATGCTCGGCGGATGTCGATGAGGCGGCTCATCACGCAAAGTAGGTATTCAGCAGGTCGGGAGGAACGAATGAACCCTGATGCTTTCCGCAGCCCAGTTTTCGTTAAGCGTGCAACGTACATCGTGCAAGAGATTGCCAGCCTGGCCGACGCCATCGATTTCCTCAACGAGTGGCCAGGAAACCGCAGAGACTTGATCCACGAAGCCGCCCTCAAGGCGTGCTATGATGCATACGACGAGCGAATACCTGTAAGCGCAGCGCGCAATGCCTTTTTCGGCTTTGCGAAACGGGCCGCTATATTGGAAGATGCAACCTCCGCGATGCAGTGGCTCGCTGCCTGCAAGTCGGGCAGTGGAAAAGTGAAAGTGTAGGCATACGCGAAATGTGCGAGGCTGGCGCGGGTAGCACGCCAAGGAGGGCACTGTGTCGAGATTTCACAGTTCGCCGAAAGCAAAAGCTTCTCAAAATCAACAGCAAAACGGCAGATCTCGCGCAACCCCCATCATAACCAGACCCACTGCACTCGGTCGCTAGGCTAGTGCCAAGTCCAGCGACGAAGATGCAGCGGAACCATTCGGCTGGCAAAGAAGTGCGACCGAGGCCTGTTGCCGTAGAGGAGGCGGAGAGATGATCGGCTTGAGCAGATTTGAGCGGCCAATGGTTGTTAAGGTTAGCCGTCACAGATCGGAGCGTATCGTGTTCGACGTCAATGACGCGGCCGCTATCTTGCTCCGTGATCTTAGTCGTCGGACCGAGAAACGGAAGATACCGATGGACGCCTGTCGGCAAGTATTGCGTGGCGAGGCTCATCCACCAGCTGCACGAAGAGCTTTCGTCGCAGCCGCGCTCGAAGCAAAAATCCTGCGCAGTGACTAAAAAATGAAGCCGCGCGATATCGGTTGGCTATGCCCAGGTTCGAGCACGCCGTTCGGCTTCAGCGTCGAGCAGCCGTTTGCCGCGAAGAGCGGCACGGCGATATATTGACGGAAAGGAGAAGGGAGTTCGCGCGGCTTGTGCCCCGGAGCGGGTCTCCACACAGACGGCGCAGCAACTGGCTTCGCAGGATCGGCCTCGGATGATAGGCAGGCCGCTGGTCGCTTCCAGCACGACCCGGCAAAGCCGACGGCGCCGAGGTCGAGTTCTCGATGAAGACTTCGATGAGTCGGACCGGATTGTCCTGCATCACCTAAACGTCTAGGCACTCGGGAAAGAGTGTCGCTTGCCGGCGATCCTCGCCCTCGACAAACCGATTCATCCCATGTCGGCTCTTCTGAGCCTTGTCCACCGAGAGCGGGATTAGCCCGACCGGCCTTGGCCTGCACTGGCCGCAGCTCGATGCCGATGTGGATGTGCCGGCGCTGCTGCAAGGTGTGTTCGGCTCCAAGCGTTGCCAACGTGCCAAGAGAATCGCGGGCTCCCGCTGTTGGCCGGCCTCGTGCCAAAGTTCCTCGATGACATGGGCATGGTCGCAACCAATGCCTCCGCTCGCGCGCGAACACATCCGTGAAAGTTGATGCAATCAGTCAACAAACGTGATAGCGGCGTCCCCGCCTGCACTGATGGGTGCAATAAGCCTTTCAGATTGACGGAGATCAGGGGAATGGGGTTAACCCGACGCTTGGACGAACACGGCGATCGTCCGGCGCTGATCTTTCCCGGCCGCACGCCGATCACCTACCGCGATCTTGCGCTACGTGTCACAGCGGTGGCAGCCGAGTTCGGACCGGAGAAAAAGCTGGTCGCGGTAGCAGCCGAGCCGACGGAACACGCGGTCATCTCCTATCTGGCAGCCATGCACGGCAGGCACGCCGTCGCATTGATCCCGCCCTGCAACGCATCGGCTCTGGACGACTTCGTCGCCGACTATTCGCCCGAAATCATCTGCAGACGCGTAGACGCCCGCTGGCGCTGCCGCGCGGAAGCCGGGAAGTCCTGCATCCCGATCTCGCGGTGCTGCTCGGTACCTCCGGCAGCACCGGCAAGAGCCGGTATGAACAGTTTGCGCGCGGATCTTTCGACAAGTCATTGCTCCACGAGCCGAAACGCTTGTGGAAAAGAAGCGCGGCGCTCGGGAGGACGAATGAAGCGATATTACAAGGTCGTTCGTCCTATTGGCCATCTTGGGCTGGCTGACGTGGCGGCTCTGTGGTCGCATGACAGCAGCCGGCCACTTGGGTGTGTTGGCCGCCGCGACAGCAAATATCGCAGCGGCCGGTCCACCCGCCGAGCAAGTCATATTCTTCCACCATGTAGCTCTTGATCTTCAGCCAACTGCCGTGCCGCCAACCGGCTTCCATGGATGCAGGTCAATTCACGATTTGCTGAAACGCGCTGTTTCCGCCCGGGTGGAGCTAGCCTGTCAGTTTAGTGAAGTCGTGGCGCCGCGCGCGAACATGTGCCAGCAAATTCGTTTCGTTTACGACCCCTGATTGAAAGAGATTCAGCGTGGTCGAGGCCAGAATCTGACCGTCTATCGAAGTGCTGTACCATTTAGCGTCGGCGGTTATCTGGTCGACAACCCGCTGGCAAATCGCCCGATCTTTAGGTCTAAGGAACTGACTTTTCGGCGCTCGTAGCATCTCGATGCCTTTAAAGGGGAGTCACTTGTCTCCCAAGCGACACCCATGCGTGGGTCTCCCGAGAATGGATACTAAACGCATCCAGGCCATTCGTTTGAGTGGTACGATGCGGGGCGTTGGCATCGGTGACGTGGTTGCGATCACGGCCGCGGTACGGAGGCGGTCACCGACGACCGTATCAGTGATACAACGCACTTCCTTAGCGGGCGGCCCAGCAGCTTGGGTTAGGGGGCGGCCGCTGGGCCTGACCAGCGAGCGTTCGGGAATGCTCGACTGGCTGGTTGGTATTTTAGATAAATCTAATATAATCGAACCATGCGAACGAAGTACGCGGCGGTAAGAAAGTGGCTGGCGTCCGATTCACTTAGCGGCGCTTTTGCCTTGGGTTCTGGCGAGCTTTCGGACGGGTTTGCAGCCAATTTTGCAGATCGCCGATCTGTTACCCACAGGGACTTTTTCCTCGTCAACAAATCGTCACGATCGCCCTCAGCGGTCGCTCGGCTATGCATCGCAGCTATGGCGTAGTCGGCTCTGTTGGTTCGATAGTCTTCTTTTTGGACAGTCATCGTTTGCTCCCAGTTTCATAGCCCCTCTTTTGCCCTGGCGGGGAGATTAACTGCCGGTGCATTACGCGAGTCAATCGATGAAACGACCACTCCGCAGTCGCGAGGGCGGGGAGCAACCCGACAACTTTTAACGTTGGAACGGCTTACAGACTGCAACACAGCCGCCCTTTCGTCGGGCTGCGCTGATCGCGTTCATGTTGCCCTTCAGCTCGCCGGTCTTGGCTTCACGTACCTTGATGTCGTGTTGTCGCATCATGCTGCCAACCGGCAAGCCAAGCCAAAACACGCCGTCCACGTCACGGCGGGCGGTTCTGTCTTGTACGGCCATTATCGGCGCGAGGTCGGAACTCGTTCGGTAAAGTTCGGCTTCCAACTGGCTGCAGGACTTGCCCGCGTATACGCTGGACGAAACCAGCATGGGCTTGATGTCGGCTGGGCGAGTAGCGCAGCCCGACAAAACGCTGATGGCTACAAACGCACGTAACTTGATTCATGCTTCCCCCCAAAATGCCCGCGGCGAGCAGGCGCTGAGGGCAGGACGAAGTCTATGTGCTTGACGGCATGCGGAATATATTCCTATTCTGCGGGATGCCGCACCCTCGCCGACACGAAGCCGTTTCCGAATATCACCTCGCCAAAATTGAACGACAGGCGTGGCGCCTTGTCTCTGTCGGTCGGGGCGACGCTTTTGGACCTCAAAGTGTCCGCTGCCGACCTCGGCCTGCGGGTTGGTGAACCCGTTGAAATCATCGTTGATCTGATCGCCGCACAAAGCCTTCAGATCATCGGCAGCATCACGGTGTCATCCGGGGTGGCGCACAACGAGAGCAACACGGTCAACCCGGCAGTGGCGGGCGGGCTGGGCTACATGAGCGTTGGGCTGACCGTCACGCCGACCCAGAACGATGTCACGTTTGGCACGAGCCTGCTGGTTCGGCTCAACATCGCTGCCGGCGTCGGTGCGAATGCCTGTTCGTGCTCGGCTGGGCTGTCCAGAAGGCCAAGTCACGCCTGACCTACATCGGCGGGGCTCTCCAATCTGCGGCCATGGTGGCGGAGGATGCGCACCCGAAGCTTAACATCGACCCGTTCTTCCGCATTGCGGCCAGCGGCGTCACCAACGACTATGCTGGCAACCCCCTGATCGGAGCATCGGCTGGCGGGTTTCCTCCTGTTCTGGTCAACGCGCCGGCAGGCTCGCCCTTCGGCACCAGGCCATCAAGCTGCCGGCCGGCCACGCTGCACGACATCAAGACGCCCGTAGCCGAAGCAGGGTTGACGGTGGGAGAAACTGTCTGGTGTATCTTCGCCTTCATGGCGGGGAGTGCCCAGTCCATCCAGTTCATCCACTACATTCCGGTGTCGTCCGGGGTGACCCAGACCGTTCAGATAACCAAAACGGTCAATGGCCTGACGTATATTTCGCTGCCCATCGTGGTCACCCAGAACGACGTTACCTACGGCCTTAATCACCAGCTCCGCATCCTTCCGACAGGGGCCTTGGCCGCGGATGCCTACCTTCCCGGCTGGGCCATCCAGAAGGCACCGGGCCGGCTGATCGATAACCATGGCCGGTTTGACAAACTGGCCAAGGACGTTGCCTCCGTGCCGGCCTCGCAGTTCGCCGGCAAGATCGGTGCGCACTTCGGCGATAGCATCATCGAAAGTGTCATCTGGCCGGGCATCACGCCGACCGCCAAGATTGCCCAGCGCACCGGCATGACGATCACCAACTGCGGCGGCGGCGGTACCCGCATGGCCAACCATGCTGCGAACTATGACAAGTTCTCGTTTTACCGGCTGGCCGATGCCATTGCCTCCGGTGATTTTTCCCAACAGATAGCCGCAGCAACGGTCATCGGAGGCACCTTTCCAGCGATTGCAGCGCGCATGGCATCGGTGGATTACAGCCTGCTGGATTACCTGATCCCCTCGTTCGGCACCAACGACTTCACCGGCGCCGGCCCGACGTGCCCCATCGGCACCAATGCTGACATAACCGGGGCGACCTTCAAGGGAGCCATCAACTACGGCATCCAGACGATCATGACCGCCCGGCCGAACCTGAAGCTCATCTTCACGACGCCGATATGGCGGACGCTGGACGGCACTGCGGGAGGAGCCGGAAGCCAGCTGATCGACTACGCCAACGCCATGCTTGAGGTCTGCGCCCTAAACAGGGTGCCAGTGGTCGATCTGTACCGCCGCTTCATCATCAACCAGTTCAACTACGTTCATTGGATGGGTCCTGGAGACGGAACTCACCCCAACAATCTTGGACAGGACCTGATCGGCGGCATGATGGCGGCGGGGCTGTTCGACAACTTCTAAGTTGCGCCTAGACAATCTCGGCGCGGACGAAATGCCATGACGCCGTGTTAATGATCGTGTCCGGGGTGTAGGGATTGGTGAGTTTCACTAGCGTCCCATCAACTTCCGCGACCGTCCAGACGCCAGTTTCGTCGCTCCAGTCGCCCGGAACGGCTACAATCATGGTGATGCGGTAATCTCTTCCGATTTCGAACATTCGGCCCTCCCCAGTTTTTGGTTCGGGGCAGAATGCGCGCGTGCTTGGGCCGGCGCAAGCGTCACCGACCTCGCAGGCGCGGATGGCGTCGACCAGCGCGACAACCGCGCCACGGGCCAGGTGGATGCCATCCTCGACGTGATCTCGAGCAACCTTTTCACGGCGATGGCAAATCTACCCTAGTGGAAGTCAATCTTTTTCGACGGCTGCGCGGTGTGGCTTTTGAGACTGATGAGCGCAGGCGTGTCGATCTTCGACGCTATCCGCCGGGCCAGTTCCCGCAATTCGAAAAAGCCGTCAATACTCATCAGGCTCAACGGTGTGCCTGACGAAGTATCCCACCGCAAAGGTACTTTGTCTTGCCTGTACGAAGATCCGTTCATCTCGCAAATGGCGTCGTAAATCGCCTGTGCGATCGACATTTCGGCCCGGATACGCTCTGCGTCTTTTTGGCTGTTCATAAGAATTTTTCCCCAAACCACGGTCCCCCTTAGCCGCTTTAATTAGGTGTCGCTAGATCACGCGGATGTGACACGTCGGATAAAATCGATTGATATGGCCGAGGGAGCGCACGCGGTTTTCTTTGGTCTTCGCCGTGTTGAGCGCCATGCAAGACTCGTGCCGCGTCCATCTTGATCGCAGCGTTGAATGGGCACTATTCGCAATGTATATTGCGCCCATGAGCACTGCAGCTGACAACAATTTTTTGCTGCCGCCTCCGGCTCCAGCGTATCTGCCGGCGCGCGTCATCGGCGACCCGAAGAAGGCGGCGTAGTGGTCAGCCCGCTTCCGGATCCCGAGGTCGCAGACGAAGCGCCAAGCGAGCCCTACCTCACCCCATACGACAATAAACGCGTCGCCATGTATATGTGGCTGCTGGACGCCGCCTATGACGACGAGGATTGGCGCGTGGTTGCCAGGACTGTGCTGCATATCGATCCCGAGAAGGAACCGAAGCGGGCGCACCGAGCCTGGGAAACTCATCTCGCCCGCGCCCGGTGGATTCTCAAGGAAGGGTACAAGTTCCTGTTCCCGAGCCCCACGACTCACTGACGAGTCTGTCCGTTAGGGCCGAAATTGGGGCCGCAAGAAGATACCGACAAAAGGTTTAATGAAATCAAGGGCATCTGGCGGAGGGAGTGACCGTCCGGCTGTTTTTTCGCGCCGACGTCATGCCTTTTCTTCGCACCGGTTAAAGGTTTTGGTTCCCTGGACCAGGAAACATCGATGGGGCTCGCGGTCACCCAGGTGAAGCCACCGCATCCACCATGCGCATCAAGCGCACTGGTCAGTCGACGCGACAATACACGAGACCCGCCGCGCAGTGCCTCCAGTTCTTTGAGACTGGCACTGATGAAGGCAAGTGCCTCGCCGCGGTTGGGAACCGGTCCCTTCTTCATAGCACGAACCCTGCTGCCACGAATTGACCCCAACTTAATTAAACGCGCTCTCATGGGTGAAAGTGACTGTCAGCATTGGAGGCGCGGAAATTTCTCCCAATGCAGATGCTCAGGACGTCCTTCGCACTGCCGGACGGTGCCTTTTTGAAGCGAAACAACATGGACGAAATCGTGTTTCGTTCGTCTATGACGCCGCCATGTTGCGGGTCGTGACGCCCTAACCTACCGCTGGCCCAGCCCTGACGCTGGCAGAGTATCGCGAGAATGGGGCCTGCCTTCCAACCGATTGCGGATGCACCAACAACCCGGCCACGTTCGACGTTTCACAGCCTGGGGCCTATTTTTCAGGTAACCGGCAATTCGTTGGAGTCCGTTCTCCAAAGTGACGCAAAAAGGCCCGCCCCATTGTCTGGAGCAGGCCCTTTGACTTGCGCGGTACTCAGAACCTTGCCGCTTCGCGAAAGATAATAGCGAATGGTAAACATCGACTGAACGTCCGTGCCGCTTCGGTGGCCTTGGGTTAGGTGCGGCCTGTCCTTGTTGCTGGGCGAGATCGGGGCGGCTGATGCCGGCTCAGTGCGACGCGGATTCCGTGCAAACCCCAACAATGCTGCCCCCGCATCGATCACCGCAAGCAGATTGGCCAGCTAAATGTCATCAACTGCAGGGCAAATTCGTTGCTCGCCGGCCGACAAATGCTGGGAGGCACTGCATGCGCGCACTCGGGGACCTGCGGTGAGAGATTGGCGCCCGGCCGCGATTGATCAAAGTTGGGCCTACGGACCGAGTGTCACCGCTTGCGATCGTAACATTGCTGCGATCCGAATTTACTCTTTGGCTCGCGCCCAAGCTGGACGCTCAAGAATGCCGCGTCTTCGCCGATATCCTGACGCTTCAGCCCGGCGACCGGTGGCGCAGGGAAATCTCACGAACGCGAGCCGGATCGCGAGCCAGACCGAAGATGAGCTTTCCACCTCTGCATGATACCGGAGTCTGGGCCCGTTGGCGCAGGATGGAAGTCGATCCTGATGTACGATGATACACTTCCCGTGCGTCGAGATGGGCGGACTCGAAATGAGGCCGCAGTTCGTCAACGACACCGTTGTCGCTCGGGATTGCCTGCTCGAACAGCAGATGTCCGTAATCGGCCGTCAGGCTTCGAGCTCCTTCGGCTGACTTTTGAGGGCGGCGATGAGTAGCCCCAAAAGAGCCTTCCGCCACCGGAGCAGGAGCGAGAAGTTGTATCCGGCGGGGGCCAGGACGGCGTCGCCCTGCTGGCGGGCGAGGTAGTTGCGGCCAGCTTCTTTCGCTTCGCGCCACCAACCTTCGACCAAACCGGTGCCGTGACACCCGTTCCGAGAACAGGCGAGCCGCGCGCCGGTCCATATGCCGCGAAGGACAGACGAGCCAACATCCCGAAACTTGCTTACGTCGAACTCGCGGGAGACCGGCACCAGGGGGCCTGACACCAAGTCCTCGAATGCCCTCGATGTGTGTTCAAGATCCTAGGAAGTTCTCTCCTTACCACTGGAAGACAGCTCGTCCAGCCGCATCTGAACAGGAGGCCGGTGCTCAATCAGTGCCGCGCAGGATGTGCCCGATTGACAGGCATCAGGGAAGCCCAGGTCCTTAGTCCACAACGCTGTGACGAGCGCGACAACCGCGGCGGGGTTAGCCAGCTCACAGTTCAAGTCGATGGCTCAACTGTTGCATGGGGAGAGCTCTTACTTCTCATTCGCTCCAAATGCGGACGCGGCGCACGAGCTCGGAAGTTGAGATCCCGTAGCGATCGTGAAGCGTCGGCAGCGCGCCAGCGTCGAGGAACTCGTCGGGCAGGGCGATCTGCCGAAAGACTGGGGCAACTCCCTCCCGCATCAGCAGCGCGGCGACACCTTCGCCCAGCCCACCGATGATGGTGTGGTTCTCGGTCACTATCATTAGCCGTCCCGGACGGCGCGCCGCGGCAAGTATCGTCTCCGTGTCCAGAGGCTTGATCGTCGGAACGTGCAGAACGGCGCAGCCGATCCTGTCGGCTTCAAGCGCCTTCGCCGCCTCCAGCGCGCGCATGGTCATCAGGCCGCTTGAAATGAACAGCACATCCTCACCCTCGCGCAACAGGCGTGCCTTGCCGATTTGGAATGTGTAATCGTACTCGTCGAGCACGACAGGGACCTTGCCGCGCAAAAGCCGCATGTAGACCGGCCCGTTGTAGTCCGCGATCGCCTCCGTGGCCTGTTCGATGTCGAGCGCGTCGCAAGGGTCGATGATCGTCAGGTTCGGCATCCCGCGGAAGATCGCGATGTCCTCCGTCGCCTGGTGGCTGGGGCCGTAGCCGGTCGTCAGCCCCGGTAAGGCGCAGACGATCTTCACATTGAGTTTCTCCTCGGCGATCGCCATGCAGATGAAATCGTAGGCCCGCCTCGATGCGAAGACGGCATAGGTCGTCGCGAAGGGCGTGAAGCCCTCCCGCGCCAGGCCGGCGGCGGCGCTCATCAGCACCTGCTCCGCCATGCCCATCTGATAGAAGCGGTCCGGATGCTCCTGTGCGAAGACATGGAGATCGGTGTATTTCGCGAGGTCTGCCGTCATTCCGACGATCCCGGGCCGCTGGTGCGCCAGTCTGGCCAGTGTGTGCCCGAACGGCGCATTGCGTGTCGGTACGCCATCGGGCGCGATCGACGCGATCATCGCCGATGTGGTCTTGCGCTCACCGGCATTGGCGGCGTGGCGCGGCGCGAATTTTGACAACCTCAACGCGGACGTCCCTTTTCCAAAGCTTCGAGCGCCAGCGCCCATTCATGCGGTTCGACGCGGATGAAATGCGCGATGTCGCGGGTGTCCAGGACTGGCACAGCCGTGGCCATGCGCGTATCGCAAACGATCACACGCGGACGAGGTTCCTTCAGGCCGCGCGCCAGGTCGAAGGCCTTGCGGACCGCCTCGATGTCGTTGCCGTCGACGCGCTGCGCATGCCAGCCGAACGCCTCGAACTTGTCGGTCACCGGTTCGGAGG
>NZ_JAMYSE010000130.1:0-15072 GCF_040321795.1 Mesorhizobium sp. M0244
CGGCTGAAGCGGCTTCTGGCCGACGCCATGCTCGACAATGCCGCGTTGAAGGATCTTGTGGGAAAGAAATGGTGACGCCCGCGGCCAAGCGGAAACCTTTCCAGCGACCAGATCGATCAACTTCAACGCCGACTGCAACGGACCAGGCGATCAAGGAAAGGTGCATCATGAAGCATTCGCGGAGCCGACAATAGCCGACCATTCTCGACCGGATCATCCACAACGCCCATCGCATCACCCTCGAAGGCGACAGCATGAGAAAGCAAAAAACACCGCCGCCCTTGACCGGCGCCGAAAACGGCGAAATCAATCGCAAATGACTTCAACCAGGCAACCGAGCGCCGACCCCATCCTGCTGTCCGCGAATTAGTGAAACTGCTGTCCGCGATTTAGCGGAACGACTGTCCCGTTTTTGCGAAATACGCACGTCCGACGCAGCTTGCGTTGACAGAGGCGGTTTTACGCGCAGTTGCAATAGCACTTCCGCCGGCCTATTTTTGTGGAGTTCATTGTGGTTCGGCCAAGGGCGCTTTGGGCGCCGGACCGGCCCCGTGTAAACCTCATTAAAGAGAGACGAACCCTGCCATGGAAGAATTCTTATCGCGCATCGCCACTGGTGCCGGCATCGACCCGGCTCTCGCAGAGAAGGCCGTTGGGTTAATGCTGGGTTTCCTGCAACGCCACGCGGCCGACGGTCCCGTTGCGCGCATGATCGCGGCCATTCCCGGAGCTTCGGAATTAGTGGCGAAGTATCATGGCAACGACCCAGAGGGCGGAGGCGGCCTCATGGGGCTCGGCCAGCAATTGATGAGTGAGGGTCTCAGCATTCTAAAGATCGCCGCCATCGCCAACGAGACGATCGCCTTCGCCAAGGAACATGCCGGCGACGAACTCGTGGACGAGGTCCTCAATTCCGTTCCTGGCCTTCCCCAGTTCGTCTGATCAGCGGCAGCCGGGGCGCATGACCTCGTGCGCCCGTGCCGGCCCGTCTGCGCAGGTAGGCATTCTCCGCCGAGCGCTCCGTACCGATCTCGCCAGACCACCAACCGCCGGGCACGCGAAGCGAGCGTTGGAGTACTTCATTCGTCTCTCCCAAAATCGACCGCAGGCGAACCGATGTGTATAACTTCCGGCGGTAAGGGTTTATCGTGAACGCTTTCGATGAAGCCCGCGAGATAAGCAAACGTATTGTATTTCTCAAGAACCAACCGCTTCGCCTCTTGTATTGCGCCGCGACGCTCCTTCCAGAGGTCAGAGTCGATGATTTCTTGAATTTTTTGGATTACGTTCTTGTCCTCTGGGTCAATCAGAACCATTGAGTCGGAAGGGAAGAACCTCGTGATTGCCGGGCTGCCGTAATAGATCGGCATTGTTTCAGCAACGAAGCAGTCCATAAGCTTCTCTGTAAAATAGTAATCAGCACGAGTATTCTCGAAAGCTATACTGTAACGGTACGGTGCGAGTGCGTCCCATTTATCTCCAATCAGCCGAAAACCTCGGCCGAACAGGTCAAAATCGAGCTCCTCTCTTAGCCGTTCCAGAAACGCCAGCCGATATCGATGCCCTTTAAGCAGGGCGATGTTACTGGTAATCCATGAGAGCCGAAGCGGCTTGTCCACGACTTCGCTGACCAGAAGTTGGTCATATGTCTTTGTTACAGACCAAGACCGAGTGATAGGTGGAGACAAAACGAATCGGCGCTCTGCATTCTGCCGAGCAGCCAGCTCTGCGTCAGACGTCAGGACGATGGTATTTTTCCCCTGCCCTTCATGAAATGCGCGATGAGCTTTCGTCGGCGGTTCGCCGATTGCAAAAATTGTCCTGTTTGGACTCGCCTCGATATCAACAGGGAGCCCAAAAATAGAAGCAGAGTTAAAGACAATATGCCAATCGGGCGCGAAGGATGTCCTGCGTACAAAAGCGACATTGTTCCAGATTCCACTGCCCTTTGGAGTGAGATGGTGGATTGCATCATCCAAAACGCCCCAAGAATCCAGACATGTAGCAACAATGGGCGCCGGACGTTCCGTCAACAATTTGGTCGACAAAGCAGTTCCACCCCATTCACTTCCGTTGGACCGGGAGCAACTCGTGCATTGGGCGCAAGACCTCTCTGCGCCTGAAACAGCTCGCGATCCTGATCGGTATCAAACACACGATTTTCTGTGCGACTTCGCGATTCTGTGCGACTTCGCGCCATTCGACAACTCATCTCTAAGACCGCGGGAATCCCTTCCCTCGTGAAGGTACTCAATCGCCATTTCGGATTGCGGTAAGATTGGGCAGCATAAACCTTCCGGGACCCGCTGTCGAGGCAATTGTCGCTTTGCACCTAACCAGGTTCTTCCTCACTTTGTGTGGTGATCAGGCCGGTTGAGTGGCAGCATGCGTGCCCTCTAAAATATGGAAGTTGACTACATTCTTATTATTAATCGGGATATACGACCAGTTTAGAGGCGGCTCGCCTCTCACAGGCGACGTTTGCAGCGGCGACGGCAGATCGAGATATTGGCGGGTTGATGCCGGGGCTTTGTCCGAAATCTGTGGTCCGATTTCGGACGAAGTGACGGTCAAGATGTCCGAAATATGCTACGAATTTCGGACAAGCTTCACACACAAAGCGCCGCGGCTTTGCCCGACATCATCGATATCGGTCATGCAGATGGGCGATGCCGACCTAGCCTCGTCCCCTCCCCTTCCAGCCATTGCCAATCCCAGCCTGCCTGCGCAGCTTGAGGCGCTCGCCGGCCGCGCGCGCGATTATATCGAGGCGGCGAGTTCGGCCAACACGCGCCGCGCCTACGCAGCCGACTGGAAGCATTTTTCGAGCTGGTGCCGGCGCCAAGGCATCGAGATGTTCCCGCCCGATCCTGAGGTCGTCGGGCTCTATATCGCCGCCTGCGCGTCAGGTACGGCCACTGGCGACAAAAAGCCCAACACCGTTTCAACCATCGAGCGCCGGCTTTCGTCGCTCTCCTGGAATTTTGCCCAGCGCGGCCAGCCGCTGGACCGCAAGGACCGGCATATCGCCACGGTGATGGCTGGCGTTCGCAACACCCACGCCTCCCCTCCGCGGCAGAAGGAAGCGATCCTGCCCGAGGATCTGATCGCATGTTCGAGACCCTCGACCGCGGCACGCTGCGTGGTCTGCGCGACCGCGCCATGCTGCTTTTGGGTTTCGCCGGCGGCCTTCGCCGATCCGAAATCGTCGGCCTCGACGTCAACAGGGATCAGACCGAGGACGGACGCGGCTGGGTCGAGATTTTTGCCGATAAGGGTCTGCTTGTCACATTGCGCGGCAAAACCGGCTGGCGCGAGGTCGAAATCGGCCGCGGCTCCTCCGACGCCACCTGCCCTGTGGTCGCTCTGCAGACCTGGCTAAGACTGGCGCGCATTGCGCACGGACCGCTGTTCCGGCGCGTTGCTGGTCAAGGCAGAGCGGTCGGTGTCGATCGCTTGAACGACCAGGAGGTCGCACGCCTGGTCAAGCGCACGGCGCTCGCCGCCGGCGTGCGCGGCGATCTGTCGGAGGGCGAACGGGCCAAGAAATTCGCCGGCCACTCACTGCGCGCCGGCCTCGCCTCGTCGGCCGAGGTCGATGAACGCTATGTGCAAAAACAGCTCGGCCATGCCTCCGCGGAGATGACGCGAAATTATCAGCGCCGGCGCGATCGTTTCCGCGTAAATCTCACCAAGGCGTCCGGGCTCTGATGCCCCCGTTTTGTCCGCTGGGATGATGCGGTCAGATCTCAGGCGATAACAATTACCTCATCGAGCACAGCGAGCGCTGTGTCCAGACTATCGGCGGCCGACGCTTCGTAGTCAGGCATGATCATCAACTGCGTTATGGCACGGCCCACAAATTCCGGGTTTAGCTTTTCCAACCGATCCTTGGTCCGGGAGACCTGTTCCGGGAATGCGCGCAGATTGAAGCGAACAAATGACGAGGTCTCTTATCCCCGACACGAATAGCTCGCGATCTCATCGGGATTTCCCTTACCGCCATAGGCAGCTTGAGTGGGATAAGCGCAGATCGGCTGGTGCTTGCCGGGGAATGCCTTGCTGCCAGCCGCGAGAGAATCCGGAGCCTTGTCTTGGTTTATCCAGCCCTCGATGGCGGCCAAAGGATCAAAGTCGTCGAAGGCTTGGCCATCGCCGCAGTGGGTCATCCCCGGGATTATGAACATGCGCACGAAACGGCGAGTCGCTTCCAAATCGCCGCCGCTTGTGACCTCGACGACTTGCTTGTACCAGCGCACCAGATCGTTGGCTGAGAAGACCGGATCGGAAAGTCCCTGAAACAAGAGCAGCTTTCCACCGTGGGCAGCGAAGCTGGCGAGATACGTGCCGGTCGCATCATTGAGCTTGGCCGTATCCGCAACGCGTGCCGGATCCTTGTCGAAGTCGAACTTCAGGGGGTCAAAATTCGGCGCCGGGGGCGTCATGAAGTAGTATTGAAGCGAGCGGGCTCCCAGAACGATGTTATTTGCATCCGACTGGGAAGTGGGGGAATTGCCCAGCTTCCACATTCTCCAGTCCGCGCCCGCAACGCCCGTATCATATGGCCAATCGCTGTAAAGCTTTTGGCCATCGGAGCTTTCCGGACCCGCGAACGCGCGGCTCATGGCCTGCACTTGACCAGCCGTGAGGCAGCTGTCCGTCTTATCGCCTTGGCAGGACAGGACCTTTGGGTCGAACCGGCACTGCTGCCAGGCGTTGATGACGCCATCCTCAATGCCATCGCGGGCATCACAGGCAGCGAGAACCGCCTTGGCGACGATGTTCAGATCCTGCTGGGAGAAGGCGCGGGATAGAATGGGATGGCCGGCCTCATCCTTGGGAGCGATGCTCATGTACTGGCGAGTATCCCAGGCTTCGGCAATGTTGGCGGCACTGAGACGAAAACCCGGGCTACCTGCAACAATGCCGTCGAACTCGAGCGGATATCGCTGAGCCGCTATCAACGCCTCACGACCGCCATTCGAGCATCCCATGAACACCGACTTTTTCGGAGCCGCCCCATAGAACTTGGCAATCACCTGCTTCGAGACCGAAGTGACTTTGCCAATGGAGGCGTACGCAAAATCAATGCGTGCGGCTTGATCGACCCCGAAAGCCGGATCGGGGCTTGGGTGCCCGCCATCCATGCTTACAACAGCGTAGCCGCGCAAGAGCCCGGGAGCCGCGGTCGAGTTCCGGCAAGGAATGGTCCCGACGGCCGGCGCCAGGAAGCCATCAACTGCGCCGCCGCCCTGGAAAAGGAACATGTCGTTCCAGGTCGTCGGAAGACGCACCTCAAACCGGGTGCCATATGATTGACCATCGACCCCCTGGCGTTTCCCGATAACACCTCGGACAAGGCAGTGCCCGCCCACTTTTACCGCCTGAGGCGAGGCGCCGGTGAATGCAGTGAAGGGATCTGCGGGGATCCCCTGCGGCTTTTGAAGGCTAGCCTCGGTAAAGATCACGCTTGGAATTTTGAGCTTGGCGATGGACCGGCACGCCTGATCCGACGCGTTTGCCGCCAGTGCAGGCGCACATACACATATGATCGCCAACATCAGTGCCAGCGTGCACCCGCGGTCCCGCAGCTTGAGCCCGTTAGCCAAGAACATACCCATCCTCCCTGGATGCGCCCGATAGCCCGAAAGCTGATCGCATTGGTAGCTAGTTGTGAGCTTTCAGTAGGTTGTCCATCCGGTCCGAACCGGGAAAGCTGAGATTGTCGAAGCTTCAGTGACTCCAGGGGGACCGGATGAACATCCATAAGAATACCGGTCTGACGCCGCTCGGTCGAGAGCGGATTTTTTGCGCCTGGGCGCGCCGGCAGCACCTCGAGGTGTTGCCGCCTGATCCGCAGACCGTCGGCCTCTACATCACGGCCTGTGCATCCAGAAAGGTTACAGGAGACAAGAAACCAAACTCTGTGGCGACGATCGAGCGCCGTCTCTCCTCCCTGGCGTGGAATTATACGCAGCGTGGCGAGCCGCTCGATCGAAAGGACCGCCATATCGCCACCGTGCCCGCCGGCATCCGTAACAGCCACGCAAAACCGTCTGTGCAGAATGAGGCCATACTTCCCGAAGACCTGATCGCCATGCTGGAGACGGTGCTCCGCAAGACCCATCAGGTCGCCCCAGGCCAGAGCAACCGGCTCGTCCCCGGGGAGGACGAAACGGTCGACCACTCCGCTTGTTCGACTTGTGTTCGGGCGACTATCCCGGCTTCTATGCATCGCGCTTCGGCGCGGCGAGCTTTGTCCAACGCGCCAAGCCTTTGAACCGAATCGCTGTAGACGGAAGTCGCGGCGAGCTTCGCGTTGTTGATCGGAGTATCGAACCAGGCGTCGTATCCGCGGTATCCACCCCATCGTCTGTCGCGCAATCTGTTGGCGAGCGCGTCCTCAGCCGTTCGATCGCGGCCGTCTTTGCCGCAAACTATTATATGGCGGCCGCCGATGCCATTCGGGCCCGCAATATCTCAGGGGTTGAAGGATCGTCGATCAGTTTTCCGATGTCTTGGCGGGCCGCGATGATCTGCACATGACCCTGCAAAGATTGCGCGTAGTAGGAAATACTGGTGCAACTGGTCACCCCAGGCGTCAGGATAATCGTAGAACCAATCGAACGAATGCACGCATCGCGGTTTGCCTACAGCACTGCTCTCCTGTCCCGATAGCGCAAATTCGCGGTTACCTCCGGCCACGAACAGTCGGACCAATTTTATTTGTAGGTTAGACCTTCGTCCTCGGCAAGATTGGCCAAGTGATGACTCGCTGCTGAATTGCCGGCCCGCGCGTGATGAGCGCGAAGGCGTCAGGTGCCCCCGCCGTCAAGACTCAAGCCGCAACGCAATCAGGCGGGAGTGCCTTCCGCTAGGTGGGGATGGACTGGCCGCCGAAGTCAGAAGCAGCAAGCCTGGAGCATAATGGAAGACCTCGACCATGTGAAGCAGGCCGTGAAGGGCGACCTAGCCTATTTGCAGCCACCTGCTCAAAGCCGCGACATGAAGCCAGCCGCCAGCCTGCTAGTCGACAGCAACCGTTCAGCTTGCTGCCGCCGACCGCTTGAAAACGATGGTCACCTTCGTCCCTTTGTTGGCGCTGGACTCGACGGCTAGCTGCGCCTTGGCGTTCTCGGTCAGCGAGCGTGCGATCAGCGCTCCGAGCTTGCCTGGCTTGGGCCACGTCTCGCCTTCCGGCAGGCCGATTCCGTCGTCCGCCACTATAACCCGGCAGCCGTCGCCATTGACGATGCTGTGCAGCGTTATCGTGCCGCCGTCGCGTCCCCGGAACGCATGCTTTAGTGAATTGGTCAGCAATTCGTTCACGACCAGTCCCGCCGGCATGGCGACGTTTATTGACACGGGATATGTATCCACCTTCATATCCAGGCGGATCCCCTCGACTGCATGCGAACTCATCACCGCGGACGCGATCTGGCTGAGATAGACGCCAAGATCGACCTCCTCCTTCGGCTCGTCGGCCGTTAGCGTCTGGTAGAGGATCGCCAGAGCGTCGACGCGACCGGCGAGCCGCTCAAACCGTCTCCGGTCGGCCTCGGGCGCGTTGCGGCTTTCCAGCCGGATCAGTGCGGTGATCATCTGCAGGTTGTTCTTCACCCGGTGCTGCAGTTCGCGCAGCAGCGTGTCTTTCTCGCTAACACGCTCCTCGGCCGAGCGCTCATCTCCCGCCTCGCCATGGGCGGATACGTCGACCAGGGCCACCAGTCGGAAGCACACCTTGCCGTTGTCGTCTTCGATCACGTTGGAATAAACGTCGACGATCGCGGGTTTGTCCTCGCCGCGTTCCAGCCTGAAGGTGCCGACCAAATCGGTTCCTTCGACCACGGCCTCGGCTAGCGGCCTGTCCTTTTGCTGATGGAGGCCTGTGCCTAAAAGGGCCGCCCAGTTTTCTCGGGTGAGCCTAGCGGCTGTCAGCCCTGACAGTTTCTCGAATTCCGGATTGGCGTAGACCACGCGCTCTTCACCGGCAAGGTCCGAAACGGCTATGGCGATCGGCACCTGGTCAAGGAATTTCTTGAACTGTTCGCTTTCCAGTGCTGTTGCAAGGTCAGGTGTATCAAGCAACTGCTCGACCGCCTCAGCCTTCTCTGAATCCGATGTCATTTGCGCGCCTGTTTTGTGCGGATATTATCAACAATGCGGCGAGCCTGCCATCGCCAAAACTGGAGCTGCATCTCACATTTCGCATCACGCATCTGACAACAAGCTCTGCATCGCGTAACGGCCGCACGTCTAGCATTGCGACCGGCCGAAGGAGAGCGGCAAGGATCGGCTACAATCCAGGTGCCTGGAATGTCGAAGCGACCGGTCAAGTGGGTACGCTGCGGAAGATCGATAGAGCAGGCATTCAGGGAGAATGAGTTCGCGTGCCGGCCTCGGCGATACGTGCCGACACTGTCAACCTCATGACCGCATGCGGGCTGAAAGAGCAGCGCTTCGCTCCAGCGGTAATTCAGGCCGCTAGCTGCCTAACTGCGGCAAGCCCATCGATGGTGTATGTTGAGACGCTATTGCCGATGCCTAAATATCGAACCCGTCATGGCAATCGTTGTGACGGGAAGCGCTCGCTTATGGGCTGTGCTGGAATGCGCATGAAGTATGCGCCTGTGCGCCGCTTCGTTGATCTCTTGGCCTTCGAGGAAGTCGTCAATCTCATCGTATGTGAGACCGGGACGAGGTTCTCCAGGTCGGCGGTCGGAATCTTTTCAACAAGATCAGACGGAGCGCCCAGATACACTGCCAAGGCGCGAACTCTGCGCTTGTTCAGCCCGGAAAGAGGAAGAATGTCTGCGGCACCATCGCCGAACTTGGTGAAGAAGCCCATCAAGGCCTCGGCTGCTTCGAAGCGACTTCTGAAAAAGAAGTGTGGGTTTGCTCTCATACCCTTTGCTGAAAAATCTTGTCATAGAGCGCATGGAATGCCACGCGCTTCGAATCGGAGTAGCCATCCGGGAAGCCTGAAGCCCCTTTGAAGCGCATGTCCGGCAGCTATTCATAGCGTGGATGACTTTGATCGAAACAAACGATTTCATAACTCTTCGGAAATCTTGCATGGACAAAAGCACGTCCGCACCGGTCACCCATCCAAAGGAGAAAATCTTCCATGCGCCCTGACGTGCAGTGGAGGTCGTGCCGAGAAGTGAGTTGCAACTGGCCGATCATGTCGGCGGTTCGACGCTAGTCGTCCCCAATGTTCCTGAGCTGCGAAGTCTTGCAGGCGAGCCAGCTGCCCAGCGCGATTCTGCTTGTGGCGGGCTTTTTGCCGCAGGCAGTCCGCTCGTTTGGGCAGCGGATTGGAGACCCGGCCGGCAGCGCTACCATACAACATCAGCGCACTTTACATCTACGCGGTATTGCCGGGCTTCCAGTCGGTGCCATGTTTGGCCGACGAATGACGCGATGCGGCCTCCTGCACAAGCGAAGGCGTTATCGGATGTGCGACCGGGAAGCAGGCGGACAGTGCAGCACATGTCACTCGCCTGTGCGACGGTCTTTCGGGGAATGAAATCGGGCCAGTTCACGGCGCGGCATTATTCGTCAACAGCCGCCCCTTCGCAAGGATATAGGCAGCCCGCGTCACAAGTTCGTGCTGCAGATGAAAACGGCATCGCCGGCATGCAAGTCAGCAGCCGCTCAAGATTCGATGATCCAGCCAAGCTCTCGGCGTCATGGAACGGCAGGCGCCACGATCGAAGCATCTCATGTTGATTCAGGCGGACCCTTATGAGGCGTTCTTTGATGCCGGTGATGCCTGACAGGCGGTTGCAGCTGCAAGCGACAACGCGGCCTATTTAGTTGGAAACGGTCTGAGGCAGGCCAATTTGGCTTGCCCGTCACTATGTGGAGAAAGAAATGCTGTGTCTAGGAATTAGCGGCGGACTTGACCAAGTCCATGAAAACCGATTCGAGCTTCCGAACGCCTTTATGCACGATGGCGCCGCGGTGCTCGTCCGAGACGGACAGGTGATAGCCGCCGTCGAAGAGGAACGCCTCAATCGGATCAAACACTCCAACAAGCTCCCAATTCGTTCGATTCAATACTGTCTGTCAGCGGCGGGGGTTCAGTTCAGCGACATTGATCGTGTCGCGGTCTACGCAAGCGAGCCCTATGCCAATGCCATGCTTGAAGGTATGTCCGCATCCCACCCGGACATTCTCTCCATTCCGTTGAGTGCTAAATCGTTGGTGCAGGATCTGTTAACGCGTGAGTTCGGCACTAAGTTGGACAGTTCGCGTATTTCATTCGTAAGTCATCATCAGGCGCACGCCGTGAGCGCCTTTGCAATGTCGGGCTTCGAACAAAGTCTCATTCTAGCGATTGATGGCTGTGGTGATTTCCTATCGGGCCTCTTGGCGGTAGGGTCTGGCACAGAAATTACGGAAATCGAGGCTTTCCCCGAGAACAATTCTCTTGGGCTGTTTTATCTCGAGACGATCCGCTATCTCGGCTACGGCTTGTTCGACGAGTATAAGGTAATGGGACTCGCGCCCTACGGCGACCCCGCTCCCTATCGCGAGCTCTTCGAGCAGTTCTACGAGCTCTCCGCCAACGGGGGTGGCTACCGTGTTCACCTCGACCGCATCGGTCCGGCGTTGCTCCGCAACATCGAGGTCAGGCGAAAGGGAATGCCCTTCACCCAGCAGCATCGAGATGTGAGTGCGTCACTGCAGGAAGCGCTTGAGCGGATCGTGTTCCACATTCTTCGGCATCACCGTGAGGCCACTGGCATGAAGCGGTTGTGCCTGGCGGGAGGGGTAGCCCACAACTGCACGATGAACGGTAAGCTGCTGTATTCAGGGCTTTTCGAAGACATCTTCGTGCAACCCGCGTCTCACGACGCTGGCTGCGCATTGGGAGCTGCGCTGATAGTCTCTAACGAGATGGGCCGCCCCGCGCCGTGTGAGCGACTGCAGGAGGTCTATTGGGGTCCTGATCTCGGGAGCGACCGCGCCGTGCAACAGGAACTGAATGCATGGGCCGGACATCTCGAGGTTGAACGCTCTGATGACGTGGCAAGCAGTGCAGCCGACTGGATCGCCAACGGCGCCGTGATCGGCTGGGTGCAGGGTCGTTCGGAGTTTGGGCCACGTGCGCTGGGCAACCGCAGCATTCTTGCCGACCCTCGGCCCGCCGCAAACAAGGACCGAATCAATGCGATGGTCAAGAAGCGCGAAGGCTATCGGCCCTTCGCGCCATCTGTGCTGGAGGAGGATGCGAGCGAATTTTTCGACCTCCCGGACGGCAAGCGCGAATTTCCATTCATGAATTTCGTCGTTCGCGTGCGTGACTCAAAGCGCGCCTTGCTCGGTGCCATTACGCACGTCGACGGAACCGCTCGCCTGCAAACAGTATCGCGCAACGCCAATCCCGCTTACTGGGAAGTCATCAATGCGTTCAAGAAGCGCACAGGCACTCCAATTCTGCTCAATACGTCCTTCAACAACAATGCCGAACCGATCGTGGATTCGGTTGCGGACGCGATTGCCACATTTCTGACGACAGAGCTGGATGGACTTGTGGTCGGGCCCTTCCTGGTAAAAAAGCGGGCTGCAACGCTGCAGGATTGGACTGCGCTTGCGGTTTCATTGCCGCCCTATGTGTCCCTCCATCAAGACCGTGCGTACACAGCGCAAGATCGTCAGGAGACTGTCTGCGAGATCAATACGAACCACTCGAGCAGTGACAGCGTGCGAATTTCACACGACTTGTTTAATCTGCTGATGCGGATTGAGGGCGAAGCCGTGTTGGGAGATCTCCTCAATACAATTGCGCCGGATCAGGCCAAGCGTGAAGCTCTGATGGAGGGCCTGCGACGGCTGTGGGAGCAGCGCCTCGTTCGATTGCATCCCTCACAAGCTGCTCGCATGGATCAAGACTGCGATCAAACGCTGGACCAGCATAACAGGCTCTCAGCGTGATAGAGGTGCCGCTATCCAAGCTCGGCGAATAATGGTGTTCATCGATGCCGCCTGCCACCTCACCGCTGGCAGGCAGTCGACTTCATCACAGGGTTGATTCGTCCACTTCACCTTGGACGACCGGACGCGCAGAAAAAAGCGGCTGCGGCGGGTCCTTGCTAGCCACCGTGATGCGGGACCACAGCGACAGGGCGTGCCCGAGACGGTCAATGCGGCCGGCGGTGTCGTCGCCGGCGGCGACGGTCGCATTCAGGATCAGCATCGACCAAAGAGCGAGGCCACTGCCGTTATGCTCCGAGATCTGGGGACGGCGGCATGGCGATCACCGTCTACTCGGCGTTGCCGAACTCACTGCATGCGAGACCGTGACGAAGCCCTTCACATTGCGGGTCGGGACATAGCTGGCTTTCTTGGCGCGCTACCATCGCTAGAGATGCAGACTTCGCCCAACAGCTCCTGCTGGAGCGCGGCTTGGATCTGATGGCAGAATTCTTGCGGAGACGCGGACAAAGTGGGGAGCACTCCAACCTACACACGCGTCACTGGGCTATCAGTGTTGACCGTATAATCTTCGGAATGGCAATGGCATATTTTACAAAGCACGACGGCAATCAAATTATATACCGCAGCTGGGAAGAGCCGGAACAGTCAAGCGCAAGGATGAGAATTTTGGTCCTCAAGCTTGATCATGTCGGCGACTTTTGGATGTCTCTAGGGCCTCTAAAGGACCTTCGTCAGCGTTTTGCGCATGCCCACATTACGCTGGTGGTGGGAAGCTGGAACATCGCTACTGCAAAACAGTTCGACCTCGCCGACGATCACGTTGCTTTTGACTTTTTTCCTCGCAACCCAAAAGTCAAAACGCGCAAAGAAGCCGCGGACATAAGGCCGCTGCTGACCGGCGAGTTTGATCTTGCCATTGATATGCGTGTTCCGGAAGAAACAAGGCCGATCTTGCTTGAAGTTCCCGCCAGGCACCGTGCGGCGATAGTTGATCCGTACAGCATGCATCAGATCGATATTGCGATAGCGCCATTCAATCTGAAACTGCGCAGAACCATTTTCTACAAGCTGGTCCAAAAAATAGGGCTTGCTAACAAAATCCCCCGTAGATGGCTTGATTGGTTCATTGACCGTAAGCAGGTGCGTCTCCAGCATGTGTCAGAAATCCTCCTCTTTCTGGTCGCAAAGGCAGCTGCCTATTTCGAAAGCGGAGCGGGTCACCCACAGAATTCGACTACAGGCAATGCCCCGATTGTCGTGGCTCCGTTCTCCAATTCCAGCCTGCGAGATTGGCCGATTGAAAGTTTTGGCAAAGTTGTCGCTGCTCTTTCGACCCGTGGTGAGGTGGTCCTCGTTGGCCGTGGCGAATGCCTGGAAGCGCTTGAGGAGGTTGCGAAGATAGCTAGGGAACGTGGAGCCGCGAACATTCGGACGGCTGTCGACTTGTCAGAATTGGAATTCAATTGTCTCGTGAATTCGGCCGCGCTCGTCGTTTCGAACAATTCAGGCACCGGCCATGTCGCTGCCCAGCTTGGCCGCCCTACTATCGGCATTTTCACGGCGTCACATCTACCGGAGATTTGGGGGTTTCGAGGTCCCTTGGTCAGCATGCTTATGAGTGTTATTGAATGTCGCGGATGTGGTCTGGACCAAGTGCGGCATTGTCCGGTCAAAGTCCGATGCAAGTTCGACATCACGCCGGATCTCGTGATTGCCGAGGTAAACGCCTTGATGAATCATTGTAAGGGTACGGCACAAGCTTAGTGGCTCGCGGTCACCACAACCGCGATTGCCCAGCCCTTGTCGCTGATTCAATCGCTACAATCATGTAGAGGCCGAAATTCAGAATCGAATCGACTTGTTCGAAGGACCGCAGTGGCGATGTCACATTGGCCGACAGGTGGCATAGAGCGGCGCCTGAGAATGAAAGTGCCGCCGCCCAGCCTTCATAGCCGTTCCTCCTTTGTGGCGTGACGGCCCGAAAGTCGCCATCGCGTCAGATGTTCATCAGGTTCGGGATAGCCGGGGCTCGTCCGCGACAGTCATGGCAGCGACTTCGCTTCTGGACCCGCTCATCCGGCCGCCAAAAACAAATGCGCTTCCTAAGCCGTAATTGATCCGCCGGAGCTGACCAAAGCCACCTTGCTCTGGGTTGCGGCAATGGCGACTGGGGCGAGAAGCCGAGAAGAACCCATGCGGCGAGAAATCCTGAGACCATCCGCCACGAGACGTCGCCAGGGAACGTAGTATTGCGTTCCGCGTTACACTAACGTATATACGTCCGCAGCACAGGAGCGGGCCATGGCCACCACACCCACCAGGAAGGAAGCACCCGTCTCGATGCGGTTTCGCGACGATGATCTCACCATCATCGACCGCGGCGCGGAGCTGCTCGGCCTGTCGCGCACGGAGTTCATGCGGCGCGCCGCGCTGCACGAGGCGCAGGCGGCCATCCTCAACGAAACCGTCATCCGCGTGTCCCCGGAAGCCTATGACGCCTTCATGCAGGCGATCTCAGCCCCGGCCGCTGCGCCCCCGGCGAAGGCGGCCGAGCGGCTGCGTCGGTCCCCGCCCTGGGACCGCTAGGTGGCGTTTTCAGGCATCGAACTCCTCGACCACGCACACCGCCTCGACAGCTTCGATTGCGGCAAGCCGGCGCTCAATGCTTGGCTGGCCGGCTTCGCGCGAACGAACCAGGCCCGCGGGTTTACCCGCGTCCTGGTCGTTCACGACGAGGGAACAGTCGTCGGGTATTACGGCCTCGCGCCGGGCGTGATCCAGCCAAATAGCGCACCGCGCGCCATCCGCACCGGACGCCCGCCCGATCCGATCCCCTGCCTGCTGATCGGACAACTCGCCGTCGACCACCGCTATGCCGGACAAGGCGTCGGTAGCGGCTTGGTCACGGCCGCGCTGTATCGGTGCGTCGCCGGGGGCGCCGGGGGGGGGGGGGGGGCGGGGGGGGGTCGGGGGGGGGGCGGCGGGGCGGCGCGCCGGCCGCCCGCCGACCGGGCTCTAGGGGCGGCGCCCCGCCGCGCCCCGAGCCGGCTTCGCCGTCGCGGCGGGCGGGTGACCCCTCACGCAGGGCCAGAGGGAGACGGCGGTCAGAGCGAGGGAGCCCTGGAG
>NZ_JAMYSE010000131.1:0-14548 GCF_040321795.1 Mesorhizobium sp. M0244
AGCTGGGGGGATCGATCTTCACCAAGCGGTCTGCGGCCTCGACCGCAGTTCGTATCCTGCTGCACAGCGCGAGATTTTCGGCCAGCATTTCTTCAGTGCGTTGAAGTGCGAGCTCGGTCCGGTGGATGCGCTGCCTGGCATTGGCAACTTCCGATGTCAAAATATCGACCGCCATCCCGTGGCCGTGGGGTTCCATAGTGTCCATGGATTTCTAATACATGGGGGGCGATATCGTTCCATGATGTCGGGCGAAACGGCGGGCCGCAGAAAAGCGCGATGGGCCGAATGACCAATGCGCTCCCTGTCAAAACAGCGGACGCTGAGGAAGATCACAAGGGAAGCACTAAGGCGCAACTCAACCTCAAAGCGAACGGTCCGTTTTTTTGGAATTTTGTGGGCTGGTCGACAAATTGCACGAGGTTCCCTGATATGACAGGCACTCTGACCCTGTCGTTCCCAGTCAGGCGAATGTCGCTGTCGTCTCGACGGACCAAAACCATCACCTTTCGGACCGATCACGTGACGATTCGCGACGGCATGAAAAGATGAAGGCGGCACCCGCTACCGGGTGCCGTGTCGGTGCTGCAGGCCCCAGGCCGAAGCAAGGGGAAGGCCGGTTTTCTGCTTGTGGGGGAACAGCGCCCTTTATTCCCCTGCCCAATACCGAGCAGGTACGCGACAAACGCAGGCGTGATGAATGCGAGCAGTTCCACACGAGCAGAGCGACCCCACCAGCGCCGCATCCTCGCGACGACTCGGACCGTCTCGAAATGCACGAGCACTGTTTAAACCATCAGGACGTTAAACCATCAGGACGGTGGAGAGGGCGAGAGCAGTAGCTATTCTGAAATCTCCAACGATGGTCGGCAAACCGATAATGGAAGCGAGCAGTCAGTCGGCGCCAGAATGGTTGTCGGCCACCTAAGTCGAAGAAATTCTGGAGGAGGAACAAGGCGTCCAAAGGACGGGGGTCAATCACCGCCCAGCATACGGCTACGAGGTGTGGTTCAGGGGATTTAGCCGTAGTGCCAGTGCGGCTTTGGCTCGGTGCCGGTGAACATGACGCCGATGCGGTCTTCGCGACGCCAACGAACCACCGCCTTGTAGGCGATGCCGTCGGTCGGCACATAGAGCAGGAATTCGTCGGGGACGCGAGCGTCGATCGAGGCCTTCAGTTCGGCGCCGCCGGCATGCATGTTGCGCACCGTGCACGTGACCTCGGAATGGGTCATGCCGGTCAGGATTGTTGCGCCCTTGAAGACGCGCTGCCTGCGTTGGCGCCTCTGTTCGTCTTCAGCCATTTCGCCTAATTCCCGGCGTCTGTCGCTTCGTGTAGCTTTTGGTCTGCCAGATAATTGAGCTTGGCTGATGAACATAGCGTTATCGTCAGAGGCGGCGTGACATGCGGGATCGGTTGTGGAAGTACGTTTCAGGAGCATGCCGGCCTCCTGCCAAAGGGCTTGCCAAAGCGGCCGGCGACCCCAATGGGTCAAGCCGGGGATCAAAGCCCGCGTGAAGCACCTTGCGGCAAGGAAGAGCTTCGCTGCAGGTTTTTTGATGGAGAACTAGCTGCGGCGTCCGACTAGAATGAGCCTTATGTTCCAATCAACGGAACCGTGACGGTTGTCGCATAATTAATCGGATACCGGTCGAAATACGGGAACTCGATCACGAACGCATATTTGGCGGTCAGATGTGCCATTCGAAAGCCGCCGCTGGGGGCGTCGATTGCTATTGTTACGTCGACGTCGCTCAATCCCAAACTCAGCAATTTTGCCGTGGCTATCGCTTCTATCTCGGCTTCGGTCAGCGAATTCTTCATTTGCAGCGCTCGTGAGGACGTTTCCAGAGTATAGCGAACACTTGACATGGCATTCAGAGCCCAGCCGAATGCGAAGATGCCGATCAAAAGCGTTATCAGAATAGGCGCGATCAGCGCGAACTCCAGTGCGGCTCCGCCTGATGCCTCACGTATGAAGGCTCTCCCTTTAGCGAACACGTATCACCTGTTTGTGGCTGAGCTCGCGCGAGAGGGAAAACTCGCCGAAACTGAAGGGCGGGGACCAGGTGGCCGTCGCCTGTATTTCAACGAAAACCGCGGAAGCTTTCAAACTGTCGCACAGCACAGATGGATCGACCACGATGATCCCGCACATATATTTCCGGCTCAGCGTCACCTGCGCGTCATCGGGATGATTTTCCCAGCTCGAAAGGGCGACGGCTTGGGTAGCCGCGTCGTCGGCTGCGCCTTGCATCACGAGGTTCGCCGCCGTTTTGACGCCTGCACGCATCGACAGCGCGCTTGATACGAAAGACCAGCCGTTAATGACGCCAAGAAGTACCAGGCAAAGGATCGGCACAATCAGCGCAAACTCTACCGCAGCAACACCCGAATCGCTCCGGAAGATCCGGGCTGATAACCGTTCCACGAAGATTACTCCACAAGCCGAACGGATTGCGTCGCCGGAATATTACGCATTCCGAGGCTCGTGCAATCCTGGCTGATGCTCGTGTTGCCGGACCACTGCAAGGTACCGGCGACGACCTGCGTGCAACCACCTTTGCCCGAGAAATTGCCGAGATAATTGATGTCCTGGGTTGGAAAATACAGAGCGCCGGTCAAAAGCGAATCCGCCGTGCCGTTGAACGTGTTCGATCCCGTCAGGTTACCTCTGTCGCCGTAAAACAGGACACCGGAATACGTGCCCGACGTGGGTGCACTAAGTTTGACGGTGGCGTTGCCGTTCATGCTGACGCCGGAGCTGCCGGCCAGATAGATGATGACTCCGGTGCCGGAAACATTGGCGTTCGCGTTCGCTTTGAAATCACCGCCTTGAATGACGTACACGCCGGGCGCGAGCGCAACATTGCCGCTCAAGCTCAGCCCGCTGCAGTATGTCCCGGGGTTCAGGGTCGACAATTTCGAGTTTTGACAGGGGGTTGTGGCTGGTGGCGCCGGCAGGTCGCCAAAGGGATCACCAGCGGGTAAGGCCTGGGTTATCGGGCTGGCGCAAACAGTCGTCACAGGGTTGTTCAACGAAACACCGCCGGCCGATATCAGGCAGTCGGCCTGAAGGTTTGCCGATCCCTGAAGCTTGATCGCATCGGCGGCAATGGAATTGGACATCACGGAGCAGCCGGTCATTTTTATGGTCGAACTGCCGGAAAACAGCGCCGCTCTCGGGGCGGAACGATTGAGCGACAAAGCGCAGGCCTTTGAGGCGTCAGTGATAAAAACCACCGCTCTTGCCCGTGCGCCGATCGCGTTTTGCGTGAATATCGATGTAAAAAACCGATCGAGGGTCTGATGGACGATGACCTCGACGGCTTTTTGGGCGACATTCGGGCCAGAGGACGGGGGCGTGAAGATTTCGATTGTGCCTGTTGACGGGTCCCAGCCGTTCGTCGTCGCTGACAGTGTCGCGGCGGCGACTATCGTTGGCTTGTCAGATCCCGAAACCTTTTCCAAAGCGCCAGCATAGGCTGCCGCATCCGCCACCGCCTGTAATTTCAGGCTGCTAAAATACCAGTAGGAGGTCTCGATACCGAGACCCGCTGCGCCGACGACAATCGGCAAAGATAGGGCAAAAATAGTAGCAACGTTGCCGCTCGTCCCGACGCCTCGTCGCAAACACCGAACCAACCGCCTCGATATAATGCGCCCCATTTCCATGGGGTATTTAACGAAAAGATGGATGAAGGAATGGCTAAGAATTTCGCTCCATTTGATATATCCGCTCCTTGGCGCGGCCGGCACAAGCTCCCGCGGCCGCACTCGGCCAGCACGCTGCTGGTCGCTGGCCCTATCTTCAACCGGCGGCGCCAGTCGCGTATCGGGTTAGCGTTTCCAGTCTCAATGATTGACTTTGCGAGTGTTTCGCCCTCGTGAATAGGCTAACGGCCATAGCCGCGACAAATGAAATAAGATTTGCGCCAGCGCAAAGCATGCGCGGCAAGCAGGCCTCACCTGCACGCCTCCACTTTGACAAGCCTTGGCGCCAATTGCACGGCGCTTCCAGGAGTTCCACCTCGAGCTATGTGCGCTCTCGCGCGAAACAGCGCGCCCCCTTTGCCAGGCCTTCGAAGCAATCCGTCGCTGAGAACACGCGCGACTCACGAGCGTTTCAATGGAGGGAGTTGCTTGCCACGCTCGATGTTGGAGATACTTTCCAGTTGCGGCCGATGCGATCGGCCATTGGTTTGGACGCGTACATGCCGTTCGCAGGCGGCTTGTGGGCGCGACGTGAACGGAAAAGAAACGTTTCCAACATTAGATTCCGCGATTCGAATGAATCTCGCTTGTTCGGCATAGTCGCAACGCGGTGCTGGGCTAGTCGTGCCAACAAATCAATTAGCGCCCTGGCGGAACTGAGCCCGATGAACAGCTTGACAATACGCCGCCGCATACTCGCCAGTTTCGCGGCCGTTCTGGTTGTCATGTCGGTTATGGCCATCATTACATACGTTTGGTTTCTCCAGACGGAGCAAGAAGCGACCAGCGTGGAAAAGGAAACTCTTCCGGACCTCTATCACAGCACCCAGATCATGATGGGACAGATGGATGCCCATAGTCTTCTCCAGGAATATGCTCTTCAGGACAATCCTGCCGACAAGCGGGCTTTCGAGGCTACCATCAAGGCGAACCGCGACGCCCTGCAAGGGTCGATGGACGAGTATGAAGAGACCATTGAGTCCGATTTGGACAAACAGAACTACGCTGTCGTCAAGGACCTCGCCGATCAATTCCGCCAAGCAGAAGCCGCCGTACTGGATGCCAGTCGTGCCGCGTTGGCGAAGGGAGAGATCCCCAACGAGCGCCCGGCCATCAAGAACAATGTGGAGCCGATCTTTCGGAAATTGCAATCGGCTCTGCAAGCCATGGTCGAGGACCATAGAGGAGAGGCAAACAGCTCGACCCAAAAGATAGGTTCGATCGTCCGCACAGCGAAGTTGGGCCTGATTGCCGGGTTCCTCGTAGCACTCGGTTTGGCCCTTTTGTGCGGCTATCTTCTATTCCGTGCCGTTAGTGTCCCGCTTGGCCGATTGGTCGATCTCGTCCGTGTAATGCGCCTGGGCGACTTCAGCGGGCGCCTCGATTTGAAGCGCAAGGACGAGTTTGACACGCTGGCTGAGGGCTTCAACACCATGGCCGATGATCTCACCACGCTGATAGGCCAGGTTCAGAAATCCAGCATTCAAGTCAACACATCGATAACCGAGGTTGCCGCCACCTCAAAGGAACAGCAGGCAACCGCAAATGAGATCGCGGCCACTACGACCGAAATCCGAGCGACCGCGAAGGAAATCTCGGCAACCTCCAATGAGCTCGTACGAACGATGAGCGAAGTTTCTGCGGTCGCCGAGCAAACTGCCACGCTCGCCACCGGCGGACAAGCAGGGCTGGCACGCATGGAGGCAACCATGCAGCACGTCATGGAAGCCGCCACCGCGATTAATTCCAAACTTGCGATCCTGAGCGAGAAGGCCGGCAATATCAATCAGGTGGTGACCACGATCACCAAGGTTGCCGACCAGACCAACCTTCTTTCGCTAAACGCCGCAATCGAGGCTGAGAAGGCGGGGCAATATGGGCGAGGCTTTGCGGTCGTGGCAACGGAGATCCGGCGGCTTGCCGACCAAACCGCCGTCTCGACATACGACATCGAGCAGATGGTCAAGGAAATTCAATCCGCCGTCGCAGCCGGCGTCATGGGCATGGACAAATTCTCCGAGGAGGTCCGACGTGGCATGCAAGATGTGCAGCAGGTCGGCGGCCAACTCTACGAGATTATTCAGCAGGTCCAGGGCTTGGTGCCACGCTTCGAAGTCGCCAATGAAGGAATGCAGGCCCAGGCAACGGGCGCAGCGCAGATCAGTGAGACGCTGATACAATTGAGCGAAGCCGCTCAGCAAACGGTTGAATCCCTGCAGCAATCCACGCTCGCGATCGACGAACTCAATCAGGTTTCGGGCGGGTTACGCAGCAGCATTTCCCGTTTCAAACTGCGGGCGCTGCGAGAGGTGCCTGCGAGCTAGGACGACTATGCTATTCCTCGGGTTCTGTATAGGTAGCGACCGGTATGTGCTGGACATGGAGCAGGTTGAAGAGGTCCTGCCTTACATCGGCGTGAGAACGCTGCCGGGCGCGCCGAACGGCGTAGTAGGCCTAATCAACTGCCGGGGCTTACCCGTTCCCATGATCGATCTCAGCCTGCTTGCGCTTGGCCGCCCCTCGGCGCTGGTGCTGAGCACACGAATCGTTCTGATACGCTATCCAACCAAGGATGGTGAGAACCACCTGCTTGCGCTTGTTGCTGAACGAGCGACCGATATGCTCGAGCGGGATCCTTCTGACTTCGCGCCGTCCGGGATGGAGGCGGGAACTCCGCCCTACTTAGGCCCCGTGGCGTCCGACGATAGAGGACTTGTCCAGTGGGTCAGGGCCGAAGCGCTGCTATCGGACGACATTCGCGAAACGTTGTTCCGTCAGGTCGCGATGAGTTCATGATGTTTGGTGCGGTCGAACAGCTACTGAGGGAAAAGATTGGACTGGACAGCGGCTCTGTCGGTCTGTCGGTGATCCGTCACGCGCTCCGGGAGCGGATGTCAGCCCGCCAGATCAGTGAGCTTCAAGATTATTGGCAATTGCTGGCTGGCTCCCCATCCGAGCTCCAGGAACTGATCAACGCGGTTGTCGTACCGGAGACATGGTTCTTCCGAGATCGTGAAGCTTTCACTGCAATGACGCGTCATGCACGGGCGCGCATGCGGCCGGGTCAACCCATAATGCTCTTGAGCCTACCATGTTCGACAGGCGAAGAGCCCTATTCGATGGCGATGGCCATGTTCGATGCCGGTTTCGGAGCACAGGATTTCAAGATTGACGCTGTCGACGTGAGCACGGGCAACCTCGCGGCCGCGGAGCGCGCCGTCTACGGGCGCAACTCATTTCGCGGCGATTTTCTCGAATTCAGAGGACGCTATCTCGAAGCGGCCGAAGGCGGACTACGGCCTGAGGTGCGGGTCCTGAAGCAAGTCCGGTTCAGGCTTGGCAACCTGTTTGATCCTGCGGCCTCGTATGGGCCGGCACCGTACGACATTATTTTTTGCCGCAACCTGCTGATCTATTTCAACCGAAACCTGCAAGACCGCGCGCTGGTTTGTCTGAAGACCCTCCTCGCGCCAGATGGCCTGCTGCTCGTCGGTCCAGCGGAATCAGGCCTTCCGATTCTGCACGGCTTTGCTTCAGCGCGATTACCCATGGCATTTGCGTTCACGAACGTGGAGCCGGCTAAGGCGCCCCAGACGGTTGCACCCTCCAAGTCGCGCTTCGGTCCGGCCACCCCTGCTCCTATCTCTGACGTCAGCAAAGTGCTGAGCCCGATCCGGCCGGCCTCCAGTAATGCAGCGAAAGTGGAGCGCTCCGTCCACCCGTCCGAGCGGGCGGCCCAAAGCCTCGCTTCTGTAGAACGCACCGCCAATGCCGGACGAGTTGCGGAAGCAAAGGAACTCGCGCTGACGCATCTCGGGGAATACGGTCCCTCGCCGGAAATCTTCTATCTGCTCGGGCTAGCTCAGGATGCAGAAGATGCGCGTTCCGAGGCGATCCAGAACTATCGCAAGGCCCTCTATCTCGAACCCCGCCATCAAGAAGCCCTCGCGCATCTTGCGCTGCTGCTTCGTAAGCAGGGTGACATCGCCGGTGCCGAGGCACTCACCGGGCGGCTCGGTCGGATTGGGAAAAGGAGCGGCACTTGACGTCAGCTGAGCCCGGTAGCGTATCATCGGTGCCGGACATCGCCATCGGCGACTGCTGGCGGCAAATAGGCGTTGGTGGTGACAGATCGTGCCCTGAACTGGAGCAGCATCTCCACTGCCGGAACTGCCCGACCTATAAGGAAATCGCACGGAACCTCCTGAACCGTCCGCTGCCGCCCGGCTATCGCGACGAGTGGGCCCGACATTTTGCCCAGGCAAGGACCGATGAAGCAGTCGGGAATGCCGAGGGCAGTGCATTTCAGACGGTCGTTGTCTTTCGTCTCGGCGAGGAATGGCTGGCGCTTCCGGTTGGCTGCTTCCAAGAAGTGGCCGAGCTGCGTAGCATTCATTCGCTGCCACATCGCAGGAACAGTGCGGTTCTCGGCATTGTCAATGTTCGAGGCGAATTGCTGGTTTGCGTTTCGTTGGCCAAACTGCTCGGAGTAGACGACCGCAAAACGCGGGTACAGGACACGCGGACCAAGGCATTTCCGCGTCTTATCGTCGTCGGCAACAGCGACAAGCGCGTTGCTTTTGCTGTGGACGAAATGCACGGCATTTATCGATTCAAACAGAGCGACCAGCTTGCCGTGCCTGCTACCGTTGGCAAGGCGTCCTCGACCATGACGGCAGCCATGGTCTCGTGGCGAAGGGGCGCGGTCGGTTGTCTGGACGAGGCGCTGCTGCTGGCCATGCTCGATCGAGCTATCGCATGAGCGGCGCGGACTACAGCCAATTTTCGATGCTCGACCTCTTTCGGGCCGAATTGGAGACGCAGTCGCAGGCCCTGACGTCCGGTCTGCTAGCGCTCGAACGCGATCCCGTGTCCGCCCAGAGTCTCGACGCTTGCATGCGGGCTGCCCATTCGCTGAAGGGGGCGGCCCGGATCGTCGATCTGACGCCGGCGGTGGAAGTTGCGCACGCGATGGAAGAGTGCCTGGTCGCCGCACAGCGGGGTCGTCTCAGCCTGAGTCGCGAGCACATCGATACACTTTTGAAAGGCGTCGATCTCCTCGGATCCATAGCCAGTGAGCCTGCCTCGGCCGATGAGAGCGCCAAACTGGAAATAGCCGGTTTTCTGCTGGCGCTTGAGCAGGCATCCTCCCCATCGACAGCCAAGGTGCTTACAGTATCAGAGACGGAGCTCGCCGGCTCAAATGCTGCCCCGCAGGAGGCGCCGTGGGCCTCTTCGGCGAAGGAAACGGGCGTCCTCGCTCGATCGGAACCACTTCTTCAACCTTATGGCGGCGTCGGTTCCGACCGTATGGTGCGGGTAACGGCCGATAGTCTGAACCGCTTACTAGGGCTTGCCGGTGAGTCCCTGATGGAGGCTCGTCGCCTCAGGCCGTTTACGGGCGGCCTACTTCGACTGAAACGGATTCAGTCGGATCTGGCCATCGCCTTCGACGTGCTAGGCGGCGCACTGGCCGAGATTCCTAAGGACGATCGGGCGGTGCAAGCACTGGCAGAGGCGCTGCAAAAACTTCGGCTGAGCCAGACGTTCCTCGCAGAGCGCCTTGACGAATTGGACTCGATTGACCGCAGAGCCACTGACCTTGCGAACCGACTCTATGACGAAACGCTGGCGAGCCGGATGCGCCCCTTCGAGGATGGCGTCCGGCACTACTCAAGGACGGTGCGCGACCTTGGCCGAACCTTGGGGAAGAACGTGCGGTTAGACATCGTCGGGGGCTCAACTGGCATCGATCGCGACATCCTGGACCAACTCGAGGCACCACTCGGCCATCTCCTCCGCAATGCTGTCGACCATGGGCTCGAAACGACCGACGAACGTATAGCAGCCGGCAAATCTGAAGAAGGTGTCATCAGGCTCGAAGCACGGCACAATGCGGGCCTGCTGCAGATAATCGTCGCGGACGACGGAAGGGGAATCGATCTGAACAAGCTGCGCGAGACGATCGTGGCGCGCGGCCTGACGACAGAGGAGACCGTCGGCAGACTTGCCGAAGCGGAATTGCTCGAATTTCTGTTTCTGCCAGGCTTTTCGATGAAAGCGACGGTTAGCAACATCTCCGGACGCGGCGTGGGGCTCGATGCCGTACAGGCGATGGCCAAGCAGGTCCGAGGCCTCGCAACCGTCTCCTCAGAGTTCGGCTTCGGAACCCGATTTCAACTACAGCTGCCGTTGACCTTGTCGGTGCTCCGCACGCTGCTCGTCGACATTGACGGAGAGCCATACGCCTTCCCGCTCGCAGGCATCGCCAGCACGATAAAGTTGCCGCGCACGCGCATCGAACTGCTCGAAGGCCGGCCGCATTTCCGCTTCGAGGATCGACAGATCGGACTAGTCACCGCGCACCAGGTTCTTGACCGCGCTGAGCCGCAAGCAGACGCCGATGAACTTTCAGTCGTTCTGATTAATGGTGATCACGGTGAAACCCACGGGTTGATTGTCGACCGCTTCCTGGGCGAGCGCGAGTTGGTGGTCCGGCCGTTAGATCCTCGCTTTGCCAAGGTCAAGGACATCAGCGCGGCGGCGTTGATGGAAGATGGTTCGCCCGTGCTTATCGTTGATGTCGACGATCTGATCCGATCAGTAGACAAGCTCGCGTCATCCGGCGGCCTACGCACTTTGCGGCGTGGTACTACCAGCCCCGATCTTAGGAGGCGCAAGCGCGTTCTGGTGGTCGACGATTCTTTGACGGTACGTGAGCTCGAACGCAAGCTGCTGGACAATAACGGCTATGAGGTCGAGGTGGCGATTGATGGTATGGATGGATGGAACGCCATACGGTCTGAACCATTCGATCTTGTTATCACCGATGTTGATATGCCGCGCATGGACGGCATCGAACTGGTGACCTTGATGAAGAAGGACAGCCGGCTCGGGAACACTCCGATCATGATCGTGTCGTACAAAGATCGCGAAGACGATCGCAGGCGAGGTCTGGACGCCGGCGCGGACTACTACCTGACTAAAGGGAGTTTCCACGACGAGACACTGCTCCATGCAGTCGTCGACCTGATCGGCCAGGCGACAGAATGAGGCGCAGCGTGTGTATCCATCAATGAGGATCGCTATCGTCAACGATATGCCTCTTGCGGTCGAGCTTCTGCGGCGATTGGTTGTATCAACCCCGGAACATCAGGTGGCCTGGATCGCCGTTAACGGGCGTGAGGCAGTAGAGGCCTGCCAACGAGACCTCCCGGACCTGATCCTCATGGACCTGGTGATGCCGGAAATGGATGGCGTCGAAGCTACGCGCAGGATCATGGCGAAAACGCCATGCCTGATTCTGCTGGTCACGGCGAGCATTGAGGCCAACATTCCTGGTGTCTATGAAGCAATGGGGTATGGTGCGCTTGACGCGGTCGACATCCCCTCGATCGGCTCTGACGGCCCGGGGTCCGGACGGTCCGCACAGCTTATTATCAAGAAGATAACGACGATCAGCAAACTCGTACGTGACGCGCCGTCTTCAAATTGGGGCACACGGACATTGCCCCCGTCTGTGTCATCGGCACAGCACCTTATTGCCATCGGCGCGTCTGCGGGCGGGCCGGCAGCTGTTGCCGCGATCCTCGGCGCATTTCCGAGCAATTTCACGGCCGCAATAGTTCTCGTACAGCATCTCGATGCGCAGTTCGTACCCGGTCTTGCAAACTGGCTCGGCCAGCATGCGGCACTTCCAATCCGTCCTGCACGCGAAGGAGATGAGCCCGAGGCCGGCACCGTTCTAATTGCGGCCACGGCTGATCATCTCGTCTTCAAGTCAGCCCACAAGCTCGGCTATACCCCGAAGCCGCACGACAACGTCTACCGTCCCTCCGTAGATGTATTCCTTGAGAGCGCCGCGCAGTGGTGGCCGGGTGTCGTGATCGGTGTCTTGCTCACGGGCATGGGTAGAGATGGTGCCCAAGGGCTCAAGCTGCTACGCGACAAAGGGCATTTGACAATCGCTCAAGACAGCGCGTCGAGTGCGGTCTATGGGATGCCCAAAGCCGCCGCTGCCATCGGTGCCGCTGTCGAGATCCTACCGCTTGACTCAATCGCCCCGCGCCTAATCGAGGCGTGCGGCCGATCTTGCTGAAAGGTTATTCTATGACGGGCAAATCCAATCTCGTCTCACCCCTGGCAGACAATTACTCGTCAATGGTTCTGCTGGTGGACGACCAGATAATGATCTGTGAAGCGGTCCGGCGCGCGCTCGCAAACCAGCCGGACATAGATTTCCACTTCTGCACCGATCCGCTCAAAGCGACTACAGTTGCCGACGAAGTGAAGCCAACGGTCATCCTGCAGGATCTTGTCATGCCGGGCGTTGATGGGCTGGACCTGGTACGGCAATACCGCAAGAATTCCTCGACGCATTCTGTCCCCGTCATCGTGCTGTCAAGTAAAGAAGATCCGGCCATCAAGGGCGAGGCATTCGAGGCCGGAGCGAACGACTATTTGGTCAAACTGCCGGACCGTATCGAGTTGGTCGCTCGTGTCCGTTATCACTCCCGGGCCTATCTTGACCACGTTCAGCGAGAGGAGGCATACCGGGCCCTGCGAGAAAGCCAGCGGCAATTAATGCGCGCGAATCTCGAGCTGGAACGTCTGACACGGATTGACGGTCTCACAGGTCTGGGAAACCGGCGCTACTTCGATGAATATCTCGCGGCGGAATGGAAGCGCGCGGTCCGCACGAAGAGCCCGCTGTCGTTGTTTATGATCGATGCCGATCACTTCAAGCGCTACAACGACACCTATGGCCACATGGCAGGCGACGAGGTGCTGAAGCAGGTCGCCAGTGTAATCCAAAGCAGTTGCAACCGCTCGACCGATCTCGCGGCGCGCTACGGCGGCGAAGAGTTCGTCGTGGTGGTGGTCGATATTTTGCAGGCGCAGTCGGGCGCTATGGCCGAGCGGCTCGTGCAGAGCGTGCGAGCCTTGAGCATTCCACACGGTTCTGAGCGGGTGACAATCAGCGTCGGTGTTGCAACCATGGTGCCTGATGAGAACCACACGCCAAATGACCTCATCAAGGCGGCCGATCTGGCGCTCTTCCGCGCCAAGTCGGAAGGACGGGACCGTGTCGTGTATTACGACTAAAGGTAAGGGTGCTTTACGGACGGGCTTACAGCTCGTGCAGTTTAAAGGCTTGGCGATCGCCGAACGGGACCCCTCGATTGTCAACCGGGCAAGCGAAACAGTTCAAAGTCAGTTCCATTTCTGGATAACTGCTGTTCCGCAGGACCGGAACCTCAAACACGAGTTCGTTTTCGACGGCTACGCCTCCGACGCTTATGCGCCTGGTCCAGTCTAATCTAGGACATCCCTCGCCCCTTTTGGCGCGAAATAGACTTGCGCAACGCGCCCGCCCGGATACGCCCACCGATCTCCTTGCGTGAAGGTGATCCTCACGTCAGGGTGTCGGACGCCGCAGCCGATGCGGGAGGCTGGTGCGATGGAGGACCACTGCTGGCGAAACCTTACGATCACACGCTGCTTGTCAATTGATCAACCGCCTGCTCAGCACGCGGGAGCGTCTTCGAGATAGGGGAGCCGCTTGAGAGCAGTGACTAACGAGCCGGAGGAGTGTGCCCGGCACGAGTAGGGGGTCGGGCGGAGCATCGTGCCGGGCCTGGGCAATCCCCAGCAAGCGCCGGCTCCATGCGCCTATCTCAAAAGGTGACCGTCACAACGACAATATCCGTATAGGTGCCGGACGGCGGCGTCGACCATCCGCACCGCTATTTGAGACTGTAGTGCACCCTGCCAGAGATATGCTCGATATCAAAAGCCCGATGGCCAATGCGTTGCTTGCGAATGATCGCTGAATGCCAACCTGATTCTGTTTCATACCCGTCACCTCAACTGACAATAGTGCAGGCTAGATGGGGATACGGCGCGAAACAAGGGAGCGCCTCTTCTTTGGTTCGGCCGATCGCTTCTAGTCAGCAGCCGCGGGCCAGCCGTATCGCCTGCAAAGCCAAATCGTACGTGATAGGCTGATCGCGCAGCCATGGTCCGAACTCGCCATGAGGCACTGACGCCTTGACCGCGAGCATCCTCTTGCCGAGTGCGATCAGTTCCTCGCGGCTGCGCTGGCGCTTGGTGAAGCCCTGCCGGCCCTTTTCAGCCTCGCTGGCGTCCGCCTTGGCCATCCGGGACCGAATAGTCTCCTTTGCGTTAGCGAGCTCTCCCGGAGGCGCCGGAGGTGCACGTAAAGGGTGCCAGCTAGCGCATGCCCCTGATGAACACGGCCGCGCAGCTCATTGACGATCGCCATGTATGCGCCGAGCGGGATCGCGTCGAAAACCTCGAGCACGGCGGCCATGCCCTGCTCCACTAGGTCCGGACCGGCCAGCAGCAAGTCAGAGACGGCCGTCAGGCTGCTTTCTTCGATGAGCGCGTGGTTGCCGCGGCCCTCAGCCAGGACACACAGGACCAACCGTGCATGCTCAGCGCCATGATTGTCGATCAGCCGGCGGATGGAGCCGACGGCGCGCGTCTGGCCTTCTTTCGGATAGCGGCCCTTGGGGCGATCTCTACGTCGAATTCGCCACAGAGCGCGTCAACTCGCGGGTCGACGTAGAGTGCAGATCCGGGGCTCCAGCCTTCTCGCGCAAGCATTCGGCGTCTCCGCATGATCGACGCACGATGTTTGCACAAATGTAAAGCGGCCGCTGCAAGAGTGATGCACGATGGACAGTGATGGGGCACGCGTTGACGAGATGTCAAGCAGTCAGGATTTTCGCTTCCTTGGCGGCGCTGAGAAATGCCACGCGCGCTATCTCCGGTGCGCTGCCGCCGCCGAGCACTTTCATGCACGCCATGCGA
>NZ_JAMYSE010000132.1:0-14474 GCF_040321795.1 Mesorhizobium sp. M0244
CCCCCCCCCCCCCCCCCCCCCCCCCCCCGGCCCCCGCCCCGCCCCGCCCCCGCCCCCCCCCCCCCCCCCCCCCCCCCCCCCCCCCCCCCCCGCGCCGCCCCCCCCCCCCCCCCGACCCCACGGACCCAGGAGATGCGGCGGACCTGAGCATCATGGGGTATTCTTCGGATCGAACCGGCGATCTGGCCTCGCGCCGGTTCCGTCTAGAGCTTCACATTTGCGCAACAACTTATGGAAATCAACCGTTTCTTAACCAAGCCTCGCAAATCGCTTGGATTAAGGTAAATTCGTAACCCTGTTGGGTTGACCGACTAATTGGTGTTCGGCGCTACGCCGCCTTGGCGACGACGCGATTGCGGCCGCCGCTCTTGGCTTCGTAGAGCGCAAGGTCGGCGCGTTTCATCAGCGCCGAGACCGTGTCCACCCCTTTCAGCACCGACGAAACGCCGACGCTGACGGTGACTTCGACGGCTTTGCCTTCGGCGCCGATGGGAAACGGCAGCTGGGCGATTTCGGCGCGAATACGCTCGGCGACCTTTTCGGCCACCGCGCCGTCCGTGTCCGGCATCACCACGACGAACTCCTCGCCGCCGAAGCGGCAGGCCAGGTCGATGCCGCGCACATTCTTGCGCAGCCGTCGCGCGAATTCGCGCAGCACGTCGTCGCCGCCGTCATGGCCGTGCGTGTCGTTAATAGTCTTGAAGCGGTCCAGATCGGTGATCATCACCGACAGCGGCCGGCGCCGCGCCACGGCGCGGTCGAACAGCGTCTGCAGATGGCTGTCGAGATAGCGGCGGTTGTGCAGGCCGGTCAGGGCATCGGTCACCGCCATCTCGATGGTCTGGGTGACGCTGGCGCGAAGCTGGTCGTTGTAGCGCTTGCGGCGCACCTGCGTGCGCAGCCGCGCGGTCAACTCCTGCTGGTCGATCGGCCGCATCAGATAATCGTTGATGCCAAGTTCAAGGCCACGGATGATGCGCCCCTCCTCGCCCTCGTCCGCCAGAAGGATGATCGGCAGGAAACGGGTGCGATCGAGCGAGCGCAATTGCGAACAGAGCCTCAGCGGGTCGAAGTCGGCGAAAGCCGTCGAGATCATCACGCACTCGTAGGGCAGCTCAGCAGCCTGAAAGAAGCCGGCATGCGGATCGGTGGCGACGTCGAGATCGGCGCTGCCGCGCAGCATCTTCTGGATGCGCTCGAAGGAGGACTTACGCTCATCGACCAGCAGCACCTTTGGCACTGCGTCGTCGGCAGCGAAGTTGCGGCTCAAAAGCTCCTCGATGCCGATATTGCGCGTCGTCGAGGCGCGCAGCCGCAGCTCGTCGGTCAGCGACTTCAGCCTGACCAGGCTCTTGACGCGCGTCATCAGTTGCAGATCGTTGACCGGCTTGGTCAGGAAATCGTCGGCGCCGGCCTCGAGGCCCCGCACCCGGTCCGAAACCTGATCAAGCGCGGTGATCATCACGACCGGGATGTGCGATGTCGCCGGGTCGCCCTTCAGCCGCCGGCAGACCTCGAACCCATCCATATCAGGCATCATCACGTCAAGCAGCACGACGTCGACCTTGCCGTTCTCGCAGATCTCGATCGCATCCGGCCCGTTGGTGGCGGTCAGAACCTCGAAATATTCGGCAAGCAGCCGAACCTCCAACAACCGGACATTGGCTGGGATGTCGTCGACGACGAGGATCCGCGCGGTCATTTCACAAAGCTCCGGCTCGGCTGCAAAGGTACATCAGGCATCGCCCAGGTAGGATTTGATGGTTTCGATGAAACGCGGCACCGAGATCGGCTTGGAGATATAAGCCTCGCAGCCGCCCTGGCGGATGCGTTCCTCGTCACCCTTCATCGCAAATGCGGTGACGGCAATGACCGGGATGACATGCAAATCGTCGTCCTCCTTCAGCCATTTGGTCACCTCGAGGCCGGACACTTCGGGCAGTTGGATGTCCATCAGGATGAGGTCCGGTCTGTGCTGCCGCGCTAGATCCAGCGCTTCCAGGCCGTTGCGTGTGCGCACCGTCTCGTAGCCGCTCGCTTCGATGAGGTCGCGAAAGAGCTTCATGTTGAGCTCGTTGTCCTCGACGATCATAACCTTCTTAGGCATCGATTTCCCGTCCCGGCTGACCCTTTTGTCCAAGGATGCCGTCATGCGCCCTCGCCGGTACGCATCAAACCCTGCTTCACTATACAGCGATATGATTGACGAAACGGAAACCGGCCGCGGCAAAAGCCGCCGGATTCCACCTCGATCGCCGCATTGAAGAGCTTGCCGCAAGCGGCGCTTGCGATTACTGCGAAAAGAGACTCATTTCACTCCAAAGAAGGTAGTGATGGCAAACTCAGCGTCAATGCGCGAGGAAGCGGAAACCCTTGCCGTGAAGGCATTGGGCTTCGTCGCCGCCGATCCGGAGCTGCTGCCGCGTTTCCTGGCGATCACCGGCATCGAAGCCCATTCCATCCGCCGGGCGGCCGGCGAGCCGGGATTCCTGGCCGGCGTGCTGCAGTTCATCCTCGCTCACGAGCCGACGCTGATGCGTTTTTCCGAGGAGACCGGAACGCCGCCCGCCGCAGTCGGCAAGGCATTGCGGGCGCTCCCGCTCGGCGACGACAATCATGAGCATTCGATATAGGCGACGATCCCGAGACTGCGGGCAGATCGAAGAACCTGCCGCAGACGACGGGCCACTGCTGGTGCTTTACGGCGTTGCCTCTTCCCCACTGTCGTCAGTCCCGACGGGGTCGGCCGGCTTCAGCATGGCGCCGTTGACCGTCACCGAACCGTCGGCTTTGGTGTTGATCACCCATTCCAGCCGGCCGTCCGGCAGCGTCTTGCCAAACCCTTTGATCGCCAGCGCGCCGGTAAAATACTGCGCGGCCTGCGGGTCCGTCTTCGCCGCCGTCTGCAAGGTCTCCACGATCTTTTCGTATCCGGTGATGTCGACAGTCACGTCCGCATCCGGCTTCTTGCCGGGGAACTTCATCTCGCCTTCCATCGCAATCTCGATGTTGCCGTTCTTGATCGTGCTGTGTCCGAGAACGACCTTTGGCGTCTTGGCCAGGAAGTCGGCGGAGATCTGTTTGCCAAAATCTGCCGGCAGCGGTGGATCCTTTCTGAAATCAAGGGTTTCTATGGTTTTCTTCGCTATGCTGTCCAGATCGATGTTGGCGCCGCCGAAGTTGAGGTCGATATCCGTCGGCAGCAACGCAACGCTCCAGCTGGGCAGCACCTGCTGCGGCATTGTCAGGCCGGAAACCTTGAACGCGTAGTTGATCTTGCCGTCCTTGGCGATGCCGTCCATGCCGACGGCGGAATTCAATTGCTTCGCACCGAACTTGCCGACCGGGCTCTCCACCACAAAGTCCTTGAAGCCGTAGGTGCCGTCGATCCGCTCCCACAGTGGCAGTGCTGCCGTCAGAAGCGATTTGAACTCCGCCTCATTCGCCTTGAATTTGGCTTCATCGTCAGTCGCCACGATGAAAGCAAGCAGGTCGAGCAGCGGCTTTGTCCGTAAACCCTTGCCGGTCGCATCCACGGAAAGTTCAGGCGCTTTTACAGCAGCCGGAAAACTCAACCCACTTTTGGGATCGTTGACTTTGATCGTTTCGGCGAAGTTCGTTATTTTTTCCGTTACCGTGAAATCGATGCCGCCATTTGCGGATTTGGTCGAAGCTATTACGGCAGTGCCAGGACCGACCGTGACATCCGCCTGCTGCTTGGGCTCTCGGGTGGTCATCGTCATGCCAGCCATCGAACCGGTTGCGCTCGCGAAAGCGGCTAGGTCGGGGTCATAAACTCCGGTGAACTTGTTGTCCGACACGGAGAAGTCAATGTGCTGCGGCCCCTCAGGGCCACCGAAATCGATAGACCCCTTGGGCGACACGTCCGCCGAAACGTCCCAGTGTCCATCTTTGCGTGGCTTGACCAGCATGAAGTAAGGCGTGATGTCGAACTTGAAGGCTTGCTGCTTTGCCATCAAATCCGTGACTGGCTTGAAGTCGAATGCCAGCTTGTAGGCATCGCCGTCGACTGAAATTTTAACGAACCCGATATCGAACAGCTTCTTGCCGAAATAGTGCGCCAGATCGTCGGAAAGCTGCTTGGCGCCTTGGCTGTCGACCGCCTGGCCGAAGGCCGGTGCGCTGCAGGCAAGAAGTAAAACAAATGGCAAAACGCGCTTCATGTCGATCCTCACTTAATCGCACCGTTTCTATCACTGGTAGGGAAATACCATCACAGCCGCAAGAGAAGGCCCATGTGTTGCGGCATCGCTTACAGCACCAGCCGCACCAGCGGCCGGCCTGGCTTGCGCTCGACCAACCGCTGGAACCCGGCCTTTTCGAAGACCCGCGACGACCCGACGAACAGCCCGATCGAGCGCGAATCCTTCGACAGGTCGATCGGGCACGCCTCGAGCAGCCGTGCACCACTTTCCCGTGCAAAGTCGATGCCGCCTCCGACCAGGCGGTGCGACAGGCCCCTGCCGCGTGCCTTGGTGCGGATGAAGAAGCAGGAGATCGCCCAGACGCCCGGATCGGTGGCGTCGGCCGGGTCGATCGGCGCCGACCCCCTGCCCTGGTTGTTCCATTCGGGCACGTCGGCGCGCGGGCCGATCTGCATCCAGCCGACCGCCTGGCCGTCCTCGAAGGCCAGCAGGCCGGGCGGCGGCCCGGCCTCGATTCGTGCCTTGATGTGGTCCTTGTTGCGCTCGCGATTGCTCTCGCGGCGCACCGCCGGCGCTAACCGGAAATGCGTACACCAGCAGCCGTAACAGGCGCCCTGCTTGCCGAAAAGGTCCTCGAAATCCGCCCAAAGCTCAGGCGTCAGCGGTGCGATGATCGTCTCCATCAATCCTCTCCCGGCCAGCCGCCTTGTGGCCAGCCTCGCACTGTCGTACCATTGCATTTGTTCTCTTTTTGTTCGCAGCGATGGCGGCCCCTGTCAACAATCCCGAACACGGTTTTTGCCGCGACTGCCTGAGTTTCCAGGGCAGCGAGGCACGCCGTTGCGAGCGCTGCGGCAGTCCGCGACTCGCGCGTCACCCGGAGCTTTACCGGCTGCGTCTTGCCCATATCGATTGCGACGCGTTCTACGCGGCGGTCGAAAAGCGCGACAATCCGGCCTTGAAGGACCGGCCTTTGATCATAGGCGGCGGCAAGCGCGGCGTCGTCTCCACCGCTTGCTACATCGCTCGCGTCCATGGGGTGCGCTCGGCAATGCCGATGTTCAAGGCGCTCGAAGCCTGCCCGGAAGCGGTGGTCCTCCCGCCGGACATGGAAAAATACGTCCGCGTCGGCCGTGAGGTGCGCGCTATGATGCAGGCGCTGACGCCGCTGGTCGAGCCGCTCTCGATCGACGAGGCCTTCCTCGACCTCGCCGGCACCGAGCGCCTGCATGGCCTGCCGCCTGCGGTGGTGCTGGCGCGCTTCGCGCTCGGCGTCGAAAAGGAGATCGGCATCAGCGTTTCGGCGGGCCTTTCCTACTGCAAATTCCTGGCCAAGGTGGCGTCGGATTTTCGCAAGCCGCGCGGCTTTTCGGTAATCGGCGAGGCCGAGGCGACCGGCTTCCTGGCCGAGCAGCCGGTGACGCTGATCTGGGGCGTCGGCAAGGCTTTTGCCGCCACGCTTGAGCGCGACGGCATCGGCACCATCGGCCAGCTGCAGCGCATGGAGCGCGGCGACCTGATGCGCCGCTATGGCGTCATGGGCGACCGGCTCTACCGGCTGTCGCGCGGCGAGGACGACCGTCGCGTCGTTCCCGGCCAGGACGCGAAAAGCGTCTCCGCCGAAACCACTTTCGATACCGACATTGCCTCCGTCGACGAATTGGTCTCGGTGCTGAGGGCGCTGTCGGAAAAGGTCTCGGCCCGGCTGAAAAAATCCGGCATTGCCGGACGCACGGTCGTCCTCAAGCTCAAGACGCAGGATTTCAAGATCCGCACGCGCAATCGCCAGCTCGGCGATCCGACCCGGCTGGCCGACCGCATTTTTTCGACCGGGCTCGAGCTGCTGCGCAAGGAAGCGGATGGCACAAAATACCGGCTGCTCGGCATTGGCGTCAGCGATCTCTCCGACGATGACAGGGCGGACCCGCCCGACCTGGTCGACGTCCAGTCACGCAAGCGCGCCATGGCCGAAGGCGCCATCGACACGCTGCGCGGCAAGTTTGGCCGCAGGGCGGTGGAAACCGGCTATACCTTCGGCAAGGGCCGCGATGCCCATCCGCCCGAGCCGATCGAGGAGTGATACGGCATAGGGCATGTTAAGATTCAGGTCAGGAGAGTGGTGGCTTCCGAGAACCGGAGCGGAGCGTACTGTCGGGTACGCAAGCACCGGAAGCGCAAGAAGCCGCCGTTCGCAGGCCGGCATCACCTGAATATGCCCTGCTCAGGTGCGCCGCAGATCGATCCTGCTGGTCACCACCCTTTTTCCGGTTTTCGGATCGGTATCGATAACGGTCAGCCGCATGCCGTCCTCGCCGGTTTTCTCAACAGTCATTTGCGCCCTGCGATCGCCATTGACCTCCTTGGCCCAACGGATGCCGAGATTGATTGCGTTGCCGGAGCGGCTGCCGCTCAATTGCGCCGGCCCGGTGCGCGATCCGACATAGGTGCCGGTGTATTTCGTCCCGCTCGATTTGAGATCGGCGCTGATGGAGCGCGTCACCACGATAAGACCGCGGCAGCTGCCGTCGAGCGATAGCGAGCTCGACGTTGCGTCGGAATTGAAATGACAGGAGACATTCACCGTCGGCGCATCGGTGGTCACCTTGACGATGCCTTTGCCGGCGAAATTCCCCTGGAATGAGCGAAGAAAATCCGAATCGTCGGCATGCGCTGCCCCGGCCCCGGCCGTCAGGCAGCCGGCAAGTACAAATCGTGCAAGTGATTTCATCGGACCGCTCCTCGTTGGTATCCAAAACACAGCACGCAAACACTGAGGGACCAACGCTCCCCTCAGCGGCGGGTTCCGGCTTCAACATCACTGTTTGCAACGCTGCACGGCTGGCCCAGTCGAATGCGTCGGCTAGCGGTTGCGATGAAAGCGCCGGCTTGCGACATAGCGCCCATGGCACCCGCACCCTCGATCCCCAAGGCCGCGTTCTGGATGGCGCTGTCGATCGCCTCGTTCCTGGCGATGTCGGTGGCCGGCCGCGCCACGACGGCAGAACTCAACGTTTTCCAGGTGCTCGAGCTGCGCTCGGTGATCGGCTTTTTCATCCTGCTGCCGCTGGTCATGATGTCAGGCGGTTTTCCGGCGATGCGCACCGGTCGTCCGCTGGCCCATATCACCCGCAACGTCGTCCACTATACCGGCCAGGCTGCCTGGCTTTACGCCTTGACGCTGATCCCGCTTGCGGTGCTGATCTCGATCGAATTCACGACGCCGATCTGGACCGCGCTGCTGGCGGTCGCTTTCCTCGGCGAAAGGCTCTCCCGGCCACGGCTTGCGGCGATCGTGCTCGGGCTGATCGGCGTGGTGATCATCGTGCGTCCGGGCGTCGGCGCGGTCAATCCGGGGCATGTTATCGTGCTGGGCGCCGCGGTCTGCTTCGGCGTCTCGGTGGTCCTGGTCAAATCGCTGACGCGGACGGACAGCGTCGTGCGCATTATCTTCTGGATGCTGATCATCCAGTCGGTGCTTGGCCTCGCCCCGGCGCTATACGAATGGCAAAACCCGCCGCTCGAGCTCTGGCCGTGGATCCTGCTGATCGCGTTTACCGGCATGTCGTCGCATTTCTGCATGGCCCGCGCACTTGTCTATGCCGATGCGACGGTCATCTCGCCAATGGACTTTTTGCGCGTGCCGCTGTCGGCGATGATCGGATGGCTGCTCTATCACGAGCAGATCGACGCCTTCACCGCGGCGGCGCCCTGCTGATCCTGCTCGGCAATCTGCTCAATCTGCAGAAAAAAGCCACCAAACCTGCTGAAGCGGCAGCAGCGTAGCGCTGCAGTTTCAATCGCCGTCGTCGGGTATGTTCAGAACGTGCCCACAGGCCTTGCAATGAACGGCGTCGGGCTCGTGCCGCTGCAGCCCGCATTGCGGGCAAGGAAAGAACACCTTGGTGGGACGGAAGAGCGCCTGCCCAGATTGGCCAGCGCTGCAGGCATCAGCAGCGTCAACAGGATGAAGCCATCGATCCACGACGCCGGCTGTTTCATCAAGCGCAGCATGTCGTTGGAGGCAAGCAGCCGGGCAATCATGTCGGCGGCGACAAGTGCTGCCACGGAGTAATCCAGCCAGAGGAACGAGGACGACTTCTGGATCACCGGCGTGGCGATGAAAAAGGCAATGATGGCAAGGTCGATGACAACAGCCGCAAGCTGAAACCGGAACGCCGCCGGTGTGCGCCCGTGATATAGCTTGCGCAGCCTGTCGCGGAGCCGCGCCAACGCCGAAAGATCCTGCGCCCTATTCTTGTCAGCTACCTTCATGACGACTGCGATAGCGTTCGGGGCACCAGCCGTCCAGGGGCGGAGCAGGGAGAAGCCGCTATGGCTCTTGAGAACATTCGGAGAGTTTCAGACCCGGAAGACAATCAGACCGGTTTCGCCTCGATGATGCTGATGCGAGGTCCGGCTTCAACAATATTCGAGACCTGGAAATCCGATGCCGCAAGCAGCAACTTAAATTCTTCCGCCGTGCGCTCCTGCCCGCCCGGCATGATCAACATGTTCAGATCGCCAAATTTTGCGCTGGCGCCTTCGTTGGGCGGCGCCAGAATGCTCTCAAGCACCAGCAGTTTGCCTTCTGGGCGCATCGCCCGGCGGCAGGTTTTCAGGATCCGGGTGTTTGTGTCGTCGTCCCAGTCATGCAGGATCCATTTAAGCACAATCGCATCGGCGCCTTCGGGCACCGAGACGAAGAAATCGCCGGCGACGATGTCGCAGCGATCGGCCACGCCCGCGGCGTCAAAGACCGGGCCGGCCTTCGCCACTACCTGCCGCTGATCGAAAAGAATGCCGCGCTGGCCGGGATTGCGGCAGAGGATTTCGGCAAGCAGCGCGCCCTGCCCGCCCGCGACATCCATAACGACGGAGAACGGCCGGAAGTCATAGGCCGCGATCACCGCGGCGGCGACGCCACGCGACATGGCCGTCATCGCCCGGTCGAAGATGACGGACTCTTCCGGGTGCTCCGCCCGATATTCCCAAACGCCCTTGCCATAAGCGTGGCGAAAGGCGTTTTCGCCGGTGCTGACACTGTGCAGCAGATCGCTCCATGCTCGACGGAAATAGGCCCGTCCGGCCAGAATCGCCCACGGCGCGACCGAATGCTGAACATCGGATCGCAACGCGCTGCCAACCGGGGTTAGTGAGAAGAACCGGTCTTCCGCTTCATGGAACACGCCGACCGACGCAAGGGCGCGCAGCAGCCGGTAGAGCGCCTGGGGATGGGTATTGGTCAACGCGGCAAGTTCGCCGCTGGCGCGTTTTCCGTCCTTGAGATGATCTGCAATGCCCAGCGTGGCGGCGACGCATATCGCCTGAGATACCTGGAACCCGTTGACCATCTTCTGGAGTTCGGCAGCGGCTGTCCGCTCATCCATGACACGCTCCCCGGCCGCCAAAAGACCCAGGCCGGCAACCGAAAAGACGAGTTGATGGTATGGGCGGGTGAGCTCACGATACCAGCGGCATTGTCACCGGGCAATGCCGGCGCTGGGGTGGCGAACACGGTCGAAACAAACGGAACCGTGCTAATCGCGTTAGATCACACCAGTTCCACCTCGACCACGCCCGGCACCGCACGCATCGCCGACGCAATCTGCGGCGACACGCGGTAGCGGTTGGGCAGTTCGATCTCGACCTCGCCCTCGCCGCCTTCCTTGATAACGATGATGCTCACCTGACTGTCGCCACGCTGGCCAAGCTGCGATTGGATTGTCGATGCCGGTCCATCATTTCTGACAAAGATGCGCAGCGCTTTCTGGATGCGGCTTGCCTCGTCCTCCAGCGACTGCACGGTCTGGATGCGCAGATTGACGCCTTCGGGCCTGTCCTCGGCCGAAACGGTGATCACCACCGAGCGGCCGGGTTCGAGCAGGTCGCGGTATTGCGCCAGTCCCTCGGAAAACAGCACCGCTTCATATTGCCCCGACGTGTCGGAAAACTGCACGACACCCATCTTGTTGCCGGTACGCGTCTTGCGTTCCTGCTTGGTGGTGACGGTGCCGGCAAGCCGGCCGGCGGCAGCACCGCGTTTGACGGCGGCCGAGAACTCGCCCCAGTTCTGCACCCGCATCTTCTGCAGCGCCGCCTTGTATTCGTCGAGCGGATGCGCGGAGAGATAGAATCCAACCACCTGGAATTCGCGGTGCAGGCGGTCGGCGGCGAGCCAAGGGTCGGTCGCCGGCAGGTTGAGCGCCTGCGATTGCGCGCCTAGCGAGGCGCCAAAAATGTCGTGCTGGCCGGTGACCGCGTTCTGCTGCGCCAGCGACGCCAGCCCCATCATCCGCTCGACGCCGGCCATCATTGCCGCGCGGTCGTGACCGAAGCAGTCGAGCGCACCGGCCATGATCAGACTTTCAAATACGCGCTTGCCGACGATCTTCGGATCGACCCTCTCGCAGAAATCGGCGAGGCTCTTGAACAGGTTTTCGCCGCGCGTCGCGACGATGTGCTCGACCGCCGCATCGCCGACACCCTTGAGCGCGGCCAGCGAATAGAAGATGCGGTTCTCGCCGACCTCGAAATCCCGGAACGACGTCATCACCGACGGCGCCACCACTTCGATGCCGAGGCGCAGCGCATCCTGGCGGAAATCGGCGAGCTTGTCCGTATTGCCCATGTCGAGCGTCATCGACGCGGCCAGGAATTCGACCGGGTAGTGCGCCTTCAGATAGGCGGTCTGGTAGGAGACGACGGCATACGCGGCGGCATGCGATTTGTTGAAACCATAGTCGGCGAACTTTGCCAGCAGGTCGAAAATGAAGTCGGCTTGCGGCTTGCCGACGCCGCGCTCGACCGCACCGGAAACAAAGCGCTCGCGCTGCTTGTCCATCTCGGCGCGGATCTTCTTGCCCATGGCACGGCGCAATAGATCGGCTTCGCCCAGCGAATAGCCGGAGAGCTCCTGCGCGATCTGCATCACCTGTTCCTGGTAGACGATGACGCCTTGCGTCTCCTTGACGAGATGGTCGATCTTCGGATGGATCGATGCCATCTCCTCCTCGCCATGCTTTCTGGCGTTATAGGTCGGGATGTTCTCCATCGGCCCCGGCCGGTAGAGGGCGACCAGCGCGATGATATCTTCGATGCAGTCGGGCCGCATGCCGATCAGCGCCTTGCGCATGCCGGCACTTTCCACCTGGAACACGCCGACCACCTCGCCGCGCGACAGCATTGCGTAGGTATCGGGGTCGTCGAGCGGAATCTTGGCCAGATCGATCTCGATGCCGCGGCGGCGGATCAGCTTGACCGCCCTGTCCAGCACCGTCAGCGTCTTCAGGCCAAGGAAGTCGAATTTCACCAGCCCGGCCTGCTCGACATATTTCATGTTGAACTGGGTGACCGGCATGTCCGAGCGCGGATCGCGGTACATCGGCACCAGCTCCGACAGCGGCCGGTCGCCGATGACGATACCGGCGGCATGCGTCGAGGCGTGCCGGTAGAGGCCTTCCAGCTTCTGCGCCGTGTCGAGCAGCGTCTGCACGATCGGCTCCCGCTCGGCCTCTTCGGCAAAGCGCGGCTCGTTGGCGATGGCGTCGGCGAGCTTGACCGGATTGGCCGGGTTCGACGGCACCATCTTGCTCAGCTTGTCGACCTGGCCGTAAGGCATCTGCAGCACGCGGCCGACGTCGCGCAGCACCGCGCGCGCCTGCAGCGTGCCGAAGGTAATGATCTGGCCGACCTGGTCGCGGCCGTATTTCTGCTGGACGTAGCGGATGACCTCCTCGCGCCGGTCCTGGCAGAAGTCGATGTCGAAGTCGGGCATCGACACACGGTCGGGATTGAGGAAGCGCTCGAACAGCAGCGAAAAGCGCAGCGGATCGATGTCGGTGATGGTCGTCGAATACGCGACCAGCGAGCCGGCGCCCGAACCGCGGCCCGGCCCGACCGGAATGCCTTGCACCTTGGCCCATTTGATGAAGTCGGCGACGATCAGGAAGTAACCGGGATATTTCATCTTCTCGATGACGCCGAGCTCGAAATCCAGCCTTTCGCGATATTGCTCGGCCGTGTAGCCGGGCGTCGGCCCATGCGCGGCCAGCCGCGCCTCCAGCCCTTCATGCGCCTGCCTGGCAAGCTCCTGCGCCTCCGCTTTCACCGCCGCCTCGGCGTCGGCGACGTCGCCACCGGCAAAGCGCGGCAGGATCGGGTTGCGGGTCTTGGGATAATAGGAGCAGCGCAACGCGATCTCGACCGTGTTGTCGATCGCTTCCGGCAGGTCGGCAAACAGCCTCGCCATATCGGCCTGGCTTCTCAGGAAATTGTCCGGCGACAGGCGGCGGCGATTGTCGGCCGCGACCACGGAACCTTCGGCGATGGCGATCAGCGCGTCATGCGCCTCGTAGTCCTCACGAGAAAAGAAAAACGCCTCGTTGGTGGCAACCAGCGGCAGATCGTGGCGGTAGGCGAGGTCGACCGACGACTGCTCGATGGCGCGATCGTAGCCGGAGACCCGTTCCAGCTCGACATAGAGCCGGTCGCCGAACAGGCCCTGGAGCGCCAGCAGCCGCGTCTCGGCGAGTTCGCGGCGGTCCTCCTTCAAGGCATTGCCGATCGGGCCGCGCGGCCCGCCGGTTAGGCAGATCAGACCGTCGGAGTGGCCCTGCAGCATCTCCGTCGTCAGATGCACCGCTTCGCCGGGCGGTGTCTCGAGGTAGACGCGGCTGACCAGCCTGACCAGATTGCTGTAACCGGCCTCGGTTGCGGCGATCAGCACCACCGGCCGCATCTCCGGCCCTTGGCGCCTGCGGTCGCGCTGGCTGTCGCTCGCCTCGCCGGAAAAGGCGAGGTCGATCTGGCAGCCGATGATCGGCTGGATGCCGTCCTTTACCGCTTTCTGGGCGAATTCCAGCGCGCCGAACAGATTGTTGGTGTCGGTGACGGCGATTGCCGGGCACTCGTCCTGCACCGCATGACCGACGATCTTGCCGAGCTGCAAGGCGCCTTCGAGCAGCGAATAGGCCGAATGCACGCGCAGATGAATGAACCGGCGCGCCGGCGCCTCCGCTCGCGACGCCTTGGCATAGGCTTCGCGCAGCAAGGGATCGCGTGGAAGTCTCTCATCCGCCATGGTTTTTTTCGCGCTGCCTGAAAGGACTCAGTCGATAAAGAAGTATTGTCCGGCAGCAGATAACACGAGTCCAGCGGAAGCGATTGGAGCTTTGTGAGCTAGCAACCGCTTCCGTCGGTAGAAAAGGCGCTGCCACCGAAGCTGCCAATCTCCTCCCTCGTGGAGGAGATGTCCGGCAGGACAGAGAGCGGCGCTGTCCCGCCGACATTGAGGTCGGCAGTACCCGCCACGTTGGTCGAAAAGAAGCCCCAAACAAAAACCCGCCACGGCGGGCGGGTCGTCAGCGCCAATCAGCACCATGCCCAAATTAATAGCATAGCTGCCGGCACAAAGCAAGAACAAAATACGCTGTTGGGGGCAAAAAATGCGAATTCCTCACGGCCTCGCCTTGTCCCTCCTCAAGCGAGCGTGTTCGACCAATTGCAAGGTCGCGTTCCTTCGCGCGCCCCTCTGTCCCGCCAGCCTCAGGCGGGTTTCAGCCTCACGCGAATTCCATGATCACCGCATCGACGGCAAGGCTGTCGCCTGGCTTGGCGTTGAGCTTCGACACGATGAGATCGCGCTCGGCGCGCAGCACGTTTTCCATCTTCATCGCTTCGACCACGGCCAGCGTCTCGCCGGCCTTGACCTCCTGCCCCTCGGCAACGGCGATCGATACGACGAGGCCTGGCATCGGGCAAAGCAACATCTTCGAGGTATCCGGCGCCACTTTTTCCGGCATCAGCCTTTCGAGTTGGGCGGTGCGCGGCAGCATGGCGCGCGCCGTCACCGACATGCCTTTCCAGGCAATGCGGAACCCGTTCAGCGCCGGCCTGACCTGCGCCGCGACCTTGCGGCCACCGACCTTGCCGCGCCAGATGAGATCACCCGGCCGCCAGTCGGATGCCACCGTCAGCGGCTTGCCGCCGTCGATCGACAGGTCGAGCTCCATCGGAATGGAAATCATGCCCTCAGCGACGGCGACCGAAAGATAGTCCTCGCCGATCTTCACCACCCAATCGCGCTTCAAGGCGCCCGAATGCGGCGCCAACCGCCCGCCCAACCGGTCGAGCCGGTCGCGGCGCAGGAGTTCGACCGCGGTGGCGATCGCTGCCAGCACCGCTTTCTCCTCGGCGCTAGGCACGATCGGCGTGAAGCCGCTCGGATATTCCTCGGCGATGAAGCCGGTCGACAGCCGCCCTTCCCGCCAGCGCGGATGCTGCATCAGCGCCGCCAGAAACGGGATGTTG
>NZ_JAMYSE010000133.1:0-14311 GCF_040321795.1 Mesorhizobium sp. M0244
CGGCAGAGGTGTAAAAGAGACCGGCACATCGAGGCCCGCCGCTGCCTGGCCGCGCCTAATTTGGGGACGCTCCACCGCGTCAAGGCGGCGGGGAACAGGCGCGCGCGTCGCCTCGCGCGCGCGGCCGGCCGCGCCGAGCAGGAAGGGCAGACCGAGCGGCAGAAGCAGCAAGGCCATCGCCCAAACGGCGATGCGCCAGCCATAAGCGTCGACCAGAAGCAGCAACCGGCCGGCGCCGATGGCCGAGCCGAGATAGGCGCCGCCGACCTGCGCGGCGTTGCCCCAGCCGTGGTTTTCCCTGGCCAGGCTCTGCACGGCGAAACCATCGCAGGCAATATCGACGGTCGAAGCGGCGAAGGCGACGGCGGTCAGGCAGGCGAGGACCGGCCACCAGGCCTCCGGCCCGAGCGCGCCGACCGCCCACAGCCCGGCGAGGGACACGAGCCCACCGGCGGCGACGATGGTGCCGGTGCGGTTCTTGCCGACGGGCGGAAGGCGATAGCGCTCGACGGCCGGCGACCACAGAAACTTGAGCGCCCATGGCAGCGCGATCAGCGAAACCAGGCCGATCCGATCAAGCGGCAGGCCCTGGTCGCGCATCACCGCCGGCAGGCCCGCCCAGGTGATGCCGCCGATCACGCTCTGCGAGACATAAAGCGCGCCGATCGCCAGGACGATTGCGACAGGCGACGATGTCCGGCTGGAAACGGCGATCGACATCAGAAGCGGTAGCGAAGGCTGGCGAACAGCGAGCGGCCCTCGTCGCGGTAGCAATAGCCGGCCGAGCAGATGGGCTTTTGACCGTCGAACAGGTTCTTGGCGTTGACCTGCAGCTTCACGCCCTCAAGCTTGGGGTTGCGGTAGCCGAAATCATAAGACAGCGAGGCGTCGACGAAAGCGCGCGCATCGTTCTTGAAGGTGTTGGTGTCGTCGCCATAGCTCGAGCCGGCGACGCGAACGCCGGTGCCCAGCCCGAGCCCCTCCAGCGTGCCGTTCTCGAACTGATACTGGCCCCAGAGCGACAGGATGTGATTTGGCGTTGCCGACAGTTCCTTGCCTGCGGTTCCCGTGGCGCCGCGTTCGATTTTCACGCGCAGATAGGTGTAGGAGGCGATGAGGCTGAGGCCGTTGTCGAGCGAGGCGCTGGCTTCCAGTTCGACGCCGCGCGAGTTCAGGTCGAGCTGGCGCTGCTTGTTGATGCCTTGCGAGGCGTCGAAGACGACGCCGTCCTTCTGGTCGATGTCGAACAGAGCGGCGCTAACGGCGGCATTGTAGTCGGCAAATTCGTATTTGACGCCGATTTCCTTCTGCGTGGCGATGGTCGGACGAGCGACGCGACCGATAGGGCTGCTGACGTCGTCATAGACGAAGCCGATATTGGGCGAGAACGACGTCGAATAGTTGACATAGGGCGTGATGCCCCATTCGGTCTGGTAGGACAGGCCGAGCCGGCCGGAAAAGGCACTGTCGTCCTGCTTGGACTTGGTGAAGTCGGCGGCGGTCGAGGTGGTATCGGCCCAATCGTAACGACCGCTGGCGAACAGGGTGAAATCGTTCCACTCCATCTGGTCATGCAGGTAGGCGCCGAGCTGGTTCATCTCCTGCCCGCCGGAGTAGGGGACCGGAGCGGCCTTGATGTCGTCGACGGAGACATAGGACAGGCCGCTGCCGGCGTCATAGTTCGACCAGGCGTAGTCGACGCCGGCTACCGCCGTGTGCCTGATCTGGCCGGTATCGAATTCGAACTGCGCCATGTTGTCGACGACGAAGTTCTTCATGGTCTCGGTGTAGTGGCCCCAGTAGCGCTTCAGATCCGGGCCGCTCGGATAATGACCGCTATATTCGATGTCGCTGTCGACGGCGCTGTAGCGAAGGTTCTGCCGGACCGTCAGCACGTCGTTGAAACGGTGCTCGAATTCGTAGCCGATGCGGCCCTGGGTCTGGTCGAAGTCGTTCCAGGCGGGATCGCCCTCATAGAGATTCGTCAGAGCGCCGCCCGAATTGTAGAATGCAGCCGTGCCGCCGGTGACGGATTTCGAATATTCGCCGAGGATCGTCAGCTTGGTATCCTCGTCCGGCTTGAAGGTGACGGCCGGCGCCAGATAGATCTTGTCGTCGGGATAACCGGGCAGGTCGGTATCGCTGGTGCGGCCGAGGCTGGTGAAGCGATAGAGGATGCTGCCGTCTTCAGTCACCGGGCCGGAAGCGTCGAGAGCGGCCTGGAAGCGATTGTGCTCGCCAAGCAGCATTTCGACTTCGCGAAACCGTTCTTCCTTGGGGCGCTTGGTGACGACGTTGACGATGCCGCCCGGACCGCTGATGCCGTAAAGCGAGGATGCGGGACCTTTCAGTATGGTGACGCCCTCGATGCCGTAGGGCTCCGTCTTGAACCAGGCCGAGGGGCCGTTGTACTGGCGCAGCCCGTCGCGGAACATGCCGTTGTAGAAGGCCTGGAAGCCGCGCAGGAAGAAGGCGTCGTAGCGGGTGTCGAAGCCGAAGCTGTTCGGATTGGCGCTGGCGGTATAGCCGAGCGATTCGTTCAGCGTGCGTGGCTTCTGGTCCTCGATCTGCTTTTGCGTCACAACCGAAACGGCTTGCGGAATCCTAGCGATCGGCGTGTCGGTCTTGGTGCCGATGCGGTCCTTCTTCGCGACGTAGCCGTCCTGCACGAGAATCTCGTCGCTCTCGGCATCCACCTCGATTTTGTTGAGAACGGTGGCGCCTCCCTGGTCCTGAGCATGCGCCGGCCCGGACAGGCCGAGCATGGCAACGCTGCCTGGCAACGATATCCCTAGGAGCCATGTCATCGCCCGTGTCCGCATCAACTCGTCTCCATTCTTCCGTGCAACATTGCCGGAAGGCGGTCTCAAATCTGAGTATTTGAGTCAAGTTATTTTTGAGGCTTGTGCGCAGGCTGGTCCGATGTGGTTGCCCGGCAGCAAAGTGCGTCCGGTTTCAGGAAAACCGGCTAGGGATTCAAGAGCGGATGCGGCAGGCCGTTATGGCTTCAGGCTTCTCGCCACCAGCCGCGCCACGCTTGGCCCGACCAACAGCACGATCAGGAAGCGTGCCGATTGCAGCGCCATGACGAAGGAGATGTCGACATGCTGCGCGGCGGCGGCGATGATGGCGACGCTGTCCATGCCGCCGGGGCTGGTCGCCAGATAGGCGGTCAGCGGGTCGATACCGAGCAGATGGCTGATCAGGAAGGCGAGGCCGCCGCAAAACACGATCAGGGCAATGATCGAGCCGACGATCTGCGGCAGCGCGCGGGCGGCGTGGCGCAAAATGGCCCTGGTGAAATTCAGGCCGATGCTCCAGCCGATCATCGTATAGCTGAGAGCAAGCAGCCAGGGCGGTAGCTGCATCGTCACGCCGAGCCCGAGATGAATCAGGGTGCCGAAAATGAAGGTGCCGAGGAAAAACGGCGACGGCAGCCTGAAAAGCTTTCCGGCGAGGCCGCCGACCAGCGCCACAGCGAAAGTTGCGGCCAAGCCCTGCGGATCGACCGGCGGGAACCAGACGATGGCCGGCACCTCGATGCCTGAGGTGTCGACCCAAAGCTTGGCCACCAGGGCCGCCGTCATCGAGACGCAGATGACGCGCAGATACAGCATGAAGGCGACGAGGCGCTGGTCGGCGCCGAAGGCACCGGCCATCAGCACCATGGCGGTGGCGGCGCCCGGCGACGAGCCCCAGACCGCGGTGGTGCCGGGCAGGATACGCCAGCGGCTGATCAGCCAGCCGAGCAGGCTGGATGCCGCGACTGTCGCCATCACGACGCCAAGGAACAGCGGCCATTCCCTGTAGAAGACGGGAAAGATATCGGCCGAGATGGAACTGGCGACCAGGCAGCCGACGACCGCCTGGGCGGAGCCGAACAGAACCCGCGGCACGCGCACCGTGGCGCCGTTGGTGCCGGCGACGATGGCCGCCAGCATCGGCCCGATCAAGAGCGCGGCGGGCAGGGCAGCGAGTTCCAGCGCGCCGGCAAACAGCACCGAGACCACCACCAGGACCGGCCACTGCCAGGCCTTGTGAATCCGCGCCAGGTGCTCGATGGCCGGCAGGTTCGGGGAAGAATCCATATCCGGCTCTTAGACCGGTCGGGGAAAAATGCGAACCCTCTTTGCCGGAGAAAATAGCCTTGGGTGGCGATAGCACCACGCCATCCGTAGCGATCCTTCGCGCCCCCCCTCTGTCCTGCCGGACATCTCCCCCACGAGGGCAGGGCAATCGCATTTGGATTCTTACGAAGATGGACCCCACCCTAACCCTCCCCACAAGGGGGAGGGAACGCTGCCGCGCACCCTTGCTTCTCCTTTTGGCGCCGAAAGGCAGGCAATTTGCCGAGGTCAGCGCCAACGGAAGTCTCCCTCCCCCTTGTGGGGAGGGGTTAGGGGTGGGGGTACATCGTAGAGCGAAAGCCTCGGCTTTCCATCTGCGATAGCCCTGCCCACGAGGGGGAGATCGGCTGTTCCAGCGCCACGCTCATTCCTGTGACGTTTGGTGATTGGCGAAAGCCAAGATGACGGCCAATCTCCCCCCTCGTAGGGGAGATGTCCGGCAGGCCAGAGGGGGGCGCTGTCTCGCCGGCCTATCGCGCCTCGGCCTTAGCCAGCCTTCACTCCAGCCAGCCCGAAACCACCGACAGGATGCGTTTCCACCTGGAATTCAAACCCGGCAATGATCGGCCGTGCCTTGGCGATCGCCGCCTGGACTTCGGGCAGCTGCAGCGAAGCCTTGTGGCTTTCGGCGTCGGTCCACACTTCGGTCACCCAGATCGCGTCGGCATCGGCCGGGTCGGTGGCGATGATGTAGTTCAGGCAGCCGGGCATGGCGCCGGTGCTGGCGAGCAGGATGTCCATCATTGCGTCGCGCTGGCCGCGCGTCGCCCGCATCTTGCCGATCAGTCCGTACATTCGCTTTGCTCCGTTGAGATTACGCGACCAGGAGTATGCAATTCGCCGTCTACGGCATCAACTGGCCGCCATTCACCTCGATCACCTGGCCGGTGATGTAGCCGCTCAACAGATCGGAGGAGAGGAACAGATAGGCGCCGACGCAGTCCTCGGCGGTGCCGGCGCGGCCCTGCGGGATGGTGGCGATCATCCCCTTCATCTGGTCGTCGGTCGAGTAGCGCTCGTGGAAAGGTGTGGCGATCGTGCCGGGTGCCACCGCGTTGACGCGGATGTTGAAACCGATCAGCTCCTTGGCCATGCCGCGCGTGACGTTGGAGACGAAGGCTTTGGCCGAGCCGTAAAGGCCGGCGCCGCCACCGGCGCCGTTGCGCGCGGCGATCGAGGAGGTGTTGACGATGAAGCCGCCCTGCCGCTTCAGCCATGGGATCGCCTTGCGCGAAGCTGTCAGCACCGAGCGGGCGTTGAGGTCCATCACCGCGTCGTAATGCGCCTCGGTCTGCTCGGCATAGGGCACGCGGCCGAGCATGCCGCCGGCATTGTTGACGAGGCCGTCGAGCCGGCCGAATTGTTGCGCACTGTCCTCGACGACGCGCTCGACATCGGCGGGGATCGAGAAATCGCCCTGAACTGGGAATACCTCGCCGCCGCCGTTGCGAATGGTCGCGGCCAGGTTTTCGGCAGCCACCCGGCTCGAATTGTAGTGCAGCGCGACGCGGCATTTCTGCGCGGCGTAGGCAAGTGCAAGCGCCGCGCCGATGCCGGTCGAGGCGCCGGTGACCAGCACCGCCTTTCCTGCGAGGTCGGGGATGACCAGAGTGGGGCTGACAAGGGTGGTGGTCGTGGTGGCTGGCACGTCTATTCCTCCGGGGACTCTGCCTGCTCTTCGTAGGCCCTCGCAGTCCTCGCGTTCAAGTCCGTAAAAGCCTATGGCCGCAGATAGGCGTAGCCTTGGCGCTGCAATTCGGCGAGCTTGACGACGCCGCCTCTGTCGGCGGCGTGGAAGCCGTCGAGCAGGTCGGCCAGGCCGATATCCATGCCGTGCATGGTGTTGGCGCAAGCGTGCGGGCTGAGCCCGTCCTGGACAAGGCCGGCGAAACGCCCGGAAATGGCGGCGGATATGCCCTTCGACTTGAAGGCAGCAAGTGCTGGGCCGTGCACGACAAGCGCGATGTCGACCTTGCCGTCGGTGCCTTCGAAGTGGTTCTTGATGTTGCCGAGCACGAAATTGACCTTGTTGAGATCGCTGAGGTGATAGGCGACCTTTTGCCTTTCCTCTTCTACGGCCTTGACTTCAATGGCTGCGGCCTTGATGGGGCGCAGCCCGAAAAGCCCGGCGGCCCCGGCAAGACCGACGCGGAAAATATCGCGGCGTCGCATGGCTTCATCTCCTATTTGCCGGCCCGCGCAAATTGCGTGGCCTCGGCCCCGATCCTAGCATAAATTGACGCCACGTCTTGTCGGGGCAACGGAGGGGTAGCATGACGTCGAGGACCATAATGGGGACCATTGTGGGCGCCCGACTTGGGGTTGCCTTGCTTGCCGCCGTCGCGGGCACTGCTTTCGCCGACGACACGCTCAGACTCACCGAGCTCAGCCCGGACGGCAAGGACGCCTGCTTCGGCCGCGTCTACGACCCCGCGCATCTCAAGTCGCATCCGCACCAGAAGGTGACGCGCATCTTCTTCTATTATGGCCGCGATCCGGTCAGCCGGCCGAACGAGGAGCCAAGCACCGGCGTCGATTCCTCCTACAATGGCTTCATGGCGACGACGGTGCGCGGCGCAAAGGCGCCGGAATGGCTCGGCGGCTGGTGCAGTCATGAGTCGGAGGACGGCAAGACCGGCCCGATCCATTGCGGCATGGACTGCGATCGCACCATGGCTTCGCTGAAGGTCGACGACAAAGGCCGGCTGATCGTCTCGGACGTGCAGCCCGACCTCTATCTAGACGCGGGATCGGAAGACGAGCTCGGCAAGGCGGAGTACGAACGGCAGGCGTTGGGCAAGGACGACAACGGCTTCAGGCTCGACCCGATGCCGGCCGCGACCTGCAAGGCGGAGTTCGCGCGCATCGACCCGATCGATCCGGCACTTGGCCCGCCATTGCGCGAGCGGCTGAAGCCGGACCAGGCCTTCTGCTACGGTCGTGACTACGATGCCGCGCATCTCGGCTCGCATCCCGATCAGCTGACGCAGACGATCCGGGTTTATCGCGGACCGGTCGAGCTGGCGTCTTTCGCCGGAGCTGGCGATCCGGCCAATTGGCCAAGCGGCGCCGATATCGCCGTTTCGGTTACCACGCGGCAGAAATCGGCCAAGGTCACGCAGGTCTATAACTGCCAGGGCGAGGGCGACCAATGGCGCTGCGCGGCGAGCGCGAAGACGGGTGGTGCCTCCTGCGATATCGCGCAAAAGGAGGTCTTCCTTCGCCGCGGCGCCAACGGCACGATGATGCTGGCCAACCCGAACAGCGGCCTGCCGATCGTCGATTTGTGCTCGGCGGAGGACGACACCAGCTCCGACGACAAGGTCTACCGGCTGGAGCCGATGCCGCAGGCCGCGTGCGGGCCGTGAAATTTGGTCGGCCATCTTGTCATCCATGGGGACGGTATATATCTTTGCCGTATATCTTTTTAGGAGCTGAGCGCGATGGAAAAGGCAAAGGTGTTCTGGTCAGGTCGCTCGCAGGCGGTTCGCCTGCCAAAGGAATTCCGCTTCGAAACCGATGAGGTTTCGATTCGCCGCCATGGCCAAGGTGTCATTCTCGAACCGCTTGCGCAGGACTGGGCTTGGCTCGACAAGGTGATCGGTCCGCTCGATGACGATTTCGCCGAGGCAGCGCTGGAACGTCCGGCTGAGCAGCATCGACCGGCTTTGGACGAGACCTTCAAGTGATCTATCTGCTCGACACCAATGCCGTCATTGCCGTTATGAAAGGCGATGCGGACCTGCTGGCGCGGCTCACGTCCCACGGCCCGCAGGATTTCGCAATGTCGGCGATTGTAGTGCACGAGCTCTACTATGGTGCTCAAAAGAGTCAGCGAAAGACCGACAATCTGTCGCGCATCGAAGCACTCCAGTTCCCGGTTCTCGAATTCGATCGGGAAGATGCAAGGCATGCCGGCGAGATTCGGGCAGTGCTTGCGACGTCGGGAACCCCGATTGGCCCCTATGATGCGTTGATTGGCGCGCAGGCGCGTGCCCGAAATCTCACGCTGATCACCCGCAATGTACGGGAATTCGAACGGATCAACGATCTCGCAATCGAAACGTGGTGAATTGCTTCACGCGAAGGGCACGGCCGTCGTGCCCTTGGGCAGTTTCGCCTCGTCGTCGGGCTCGACATGGATGATGACGCGGACGGAAGGAATCTCGGCCTGCAGCGCGTCCTCGATACGGTCGCAGATGACGTGGCTGGCCCCGACCGACATGTCGGCGTCGACGACCAGATGGAACTCGATGAAGGTGGCGCGGCCGGCGATTCGCGTCTTCAGATCGTGGACCTCGAGCGCGCCCTTGCAATTGGCCGAGATGATGTCGCGGATGCGGATATGTTCCTGAGTGTCGACGGCGCGGTCCATCAGGCCGTTCATCGACGAGCCGATGACGTGCCAGCCCTGCCACAGGATGTTCAGCGCCACGATCACGGCAAGAGCCGGATCGAGAACCTGCCAGCCGGTCAGCACGGCGCCGACCAGGCCGATGAACACACCGACCGAGGTCGCCACGTCGGTCATGATGTGCCTGCCGTCGGCGACCAGCGCTGGTGATTTTTCGACCCGGCCGGTGCGGATCAGCGTCGAGGCCCAGACGGCATTGATGACCGTTGCGACGCCGTTGACGGCGAGGCCGGTCCATGGCTGCTCAAGCGGGGCGGGATGCTGCCAGGACCACCAGACCTCGTTGAGGATCAGCAATGCGGCAAGCACGATCAGCACGCCTTCCAGGACGGCCGAGAAATACTCGGCCTTGTGGTGGCCGAACGGATGGTCCTGGTCGGCCGGCTTGTAGCTGACCCGGATCGCCCAATAGGCGGCCGCCGAGGCAATGACGTTGACGATCGATTCCAGTGCGTCCGAATAAAGCGCAACCGAACCGGTGACGTACCAGGCCACCAGCTTCAGGCCGAGCACGACGCAGGCGACGACGATCGACCAGAAGGCGAGGCTGGCGACCTTCTGCCTGGCGGCGGCTTTGCTATCCACCGCGGTCACTGGGGAAGAAATCCCAACACTGAGCCCTCGAATTAAGCGGCCTTTTCCTTGGCCTTGCGCGGCAGGTGCGCGACGATGTTCTCGATGATGCGCATGCCGGCGTTGTGGCCAAGCGTCATGATCGATTCCGGGTGGAACTGCACCGCGGCGATTGGCTCCTTGCGGTGCTCGAAGGCCATGATGATGCCGTCTTCGGTCTCGGCGGTGACGACAAAACCATCGGGCAGCCGCACCGGATCGGCAAAGATCGAATGGTAACGGCCGACCGTCACCTCCTTGGGCAGGCCGGAGAAGATGATGCCCGGCTTCGACACGCGGATGCGCGACGGCTTACCATGCATCGGGATATGCAACTGCCGCAGCTCGCCGCCATAGGCCTCGGCCAGCGCCTGCAGCCCGAGGCAGACGCCGAAGATCGGCAGGTCGCGCGCACGAGCTCGCTTGATGGTAGCGGCGCAGTCGAAGTCCTTCGGCGTGCCGGGGCCGGGCGACAGCACGACCAGGTTTGGCTTCAGCCGGTCGAAGACCTCGTCCGGCACCGGCGTGCGCACCGTCGAGACATTGGCGCCGGTCTGGCGGAAATAGTTGGCGAGCGTATGGACGAAGCTGTCCTCGTGGTCGACCAGGAGGATGTTGACGCCGTCGCCGACACGCGCCGTGCTGCGTTCGGTGCTGGCGGCATTGCCTGATTTGGCGTCGCGGATGGCGGAGAGCATGGCGGATGCCTTCAGTTCGGTTTCGGCTTCTTCTTCCTCGGGAATGCTGTCGAAGAGCAGCGTGGCGCCGGCGCGGACCTCGGCAATGCCGTCCTTGATGCGAATGGTGCGAAGCGTCAGGCCGGTGTTCATGTCACCGTTGAAATTGACCATGCCGATCGCCCCGCCGTACCAGGCGCGCGGGCTCTTCTCGTTCTGCTCGATGAAGCGCATGGCCCATAATTTCGGCGCGCCGGTGACGGTGACTGCCCAGGCATGCGACAGGAAGGCGTCGAAAGCATCCATGCCTTCGCGCAGCCGTCCCTCAATGTGGTCGACAGTGTGGATCAGGCGCGAATACATCTCGATCTGGCGGCGGCCGATGACGCGCACCGAGCCCGGCTCGCAGACCCTCGACTTGTCGTTGCGGTCGACATCCGAGCACATGGTGAGTTCGGACTCGTCCTTCTTGGAATTGAGCAGCTTCAGGATCTGCTCGCTATCGGAAATGGCGTCGTCGCCGCGCTTGATGGTGCCGGAGATCGGGCAGGTCTCGACGCGGCGGCCGTTGACGCGCACGAACATTTCCGGCGAAGCGCCGATCAGATATTCGCCCTCGCCGAGATTGATGAAGAAGGAATAGGGCGAGGGGTTGATGCTCTTCAGCTTGCGCGAAATCTCGGAAGGCTGGGTTTCGCAGCGCTCGTAGAACATCTGCCCCGGCACAACTTCGAAGAGATCGCCGCGTTCAAAGCTCTTCATCGCCTTGCGCACCAGCTTGGCATATTCGCCGGGCTCGTGGTCGCCGCGCGGCGGGATGCGGTCGGCGGTCCTGAACGGCTCGACGATTTCGTCGCGCGGCAGGCCTTCGGTCGAGAAGCCGTCGCCGGAGTAGTCGTAGCGATCGGTCCAGGCCTTGGTCGAATAGTGGTCGACGACGAGAATCTCGTCGGGCAGGAACAGCACGAGGTCGCGCTGGCTCTGCTTGCGCTCGAGCTTGTAGTCGACCGGATCGAACTGGAAGGCGAGGTCGTAGCCGAAGGCGCCATAGAGGCCGAGATTGGCGTCCTCCTCGGTCTTGAACAAAGCGGTGATGGCGCGCAGCACGGTGAAGACCGAAGGGACGCGGCTGCGTTCCTCTTCGGTGAAGACACGGCCGGGCTTGGCGATGTCGAGGCGGATGAGTTTCTGCGACGTCTCGGCGATCGTTACGTCGTCAAGACCGGCAAGCGCCTTGCCGATCACCGGCAAAAGCACCTGGCCACGGCTGTTCAAGGCATCGATGCGCATGGCGCGGCCGTGTGCCGAGATCACCAGCGGCGGATCGATGATGGCGGTGTCCCAGCGCGTATAGCGGCCGGGATATTCGTAATTCGAGGAAAACACCGCGCCGCGGCGCGAGTTCAGGCCATCGACATAGTTGTCGATCGCCCCCTCATACGGCCGATCATGGCGCTGGCGGGTGATCGCCACGCCACCCGCCGTGACGAAGCGCTCGGCTCCATTCTCCAGAACTTTCGTCGTCATTGCCGTCTCCATCAGCGTCTTTGGGGCAACGGACCCGGGAATGGCTTGAAAAACAAATGGCCGCCCGGACATTCCGCTGCGGCCACCCTCTATTTTCACGCGAACGCGTTCGAACAGGCCGCTGTCAGCGAGCCCACCACCAAATGGTCTTGATCGAACGCATATTCATGGCGATTCCCATAGCGGCGATTGGACGGCCGCGCAACTGGATTCAATGAAGGCCTCAGTCCTCCAGCGTCCCCGACCTTGCATCGGCGCTCTTCCTGTCGCCGACCAGCTTCAAGAGGTCTTCGCCGGCACGGATGATGCGCCGGGAACGCCGTGTCAGGATAATGCCCGCCTGCGGCGCCAATACTTCCGTGCGGCCATTGGGCTCACCGGGCGCATGGACGATGGTGGCAAGCCGCGCGCCCTTGGCTACCCGGTCGCCCGGCTTCACGTCATAAAGGATCGCGCCCGAGCGGGGCGCCGGCATCATATCGATGTTTTCGAGCGGCGCGACAATACCGGTAAAAGGACTGGGCCCGGCAAAGCCGCCGGGCGGTGACAGCGCCCGATCCAGGATGACGCCGCGCGCCACCAGCAGCCGGTAGAGCCCTTCGGCATCGGCGCCGGCCAGAGCGCCGTCGACGTCGAGTATGCCGCGATATTCAACCGTGGTGGCGACGCGCCGGTCGAAGCGCGCGACGTCGGCGGGGACATTCTGATACGGCATGATCGAGGCGCCCTCGAAGGTGCCGTCGGGGTCTTCGTCCCATAGCATCACCGCATCGACGCCCATCGCCGCCGCACAATCCGCCATGGCTGGCCACAGGCTGGTGTGGACGTAGAGATAGGCAAGGCCCTCGTCATCGCAGTGCAGGTCGAGCACGATGTCGCGGCCGATGGAGAGTTGCAGCAGCCGCGTCTTCAGTCGCTGGTCGACCGTGCCATGCGCAGGCAAGAGCGCGATGTCGGGTGCGGCGAGCAGCGGAAAGGCGCGGTTGAAATTGGTGCGCGTGCCCAGATGGAAGCGGCCCTGGTGCTCGCCGTAAAGATATTGCGCGCGGCCGATCGGATTGGCCCAGGGCACGATGGTGATATTGCCCCTGACGCGGCCTTCGGCTTCCGCCTTCGCCAGCATAGGCACCAGCGCGTCGATGGCGACGACGCCCGGCAATTCGCCGGCATGAAGCGCCGCCTGCAGATAGGCGGAAGGCGCGGTACTGTCCGACCCGGCGAAGCGGAAGACGGGAAATTCGTAGGAAACGCCTTCGCTGTCGCCGGCGATGCGTTCGATGGATTTCTGCATGCTGTCCTCCGTGAAGAGTTCGGAAGGCATGCCCGTCGCCGGCGCGCTTGTCGATTGGTCCAGCCAGCGGCGCTATGGGCGCAATGAGCCTGCTCGGCAGGATGCGCGAGGGTCGCGAGATACGTCCGGCTTACACCAGCGGCTTCAATTCCCCGGCGATGGTCGGCAGCAGCTCCGAGACGTTCGGATGGATGTGCATGGCGCGCGCCAGCGTGCTGACCGGTGCCTTGGCGTACATCAGGTCGAGCACGCAGTGCACCGCCTCGTCGCCGCCCGGGCCGAGCACCGCGCAGCCGAGGATTTCCTGGCTGTCGGCATCGACCAGGATCTTCATGAAGCCTTGGGTCTCGCCTTTCTCGACGGCGCGGCCGACACGGGTCATCGGCCGCTGGCCGACCAGGGCGCGGCGGCCGGACTTTCGTACCGCGGTTTCGGTCATGCCGCAGCGGCCGAGCGGCGGGTCGATATAGAGCGCATAGGCCTCGATGCGGTCGCTGACCTTGCGCGGATCGTTGTCGAGCAGGTTGGCGGCGACGATCTCGTAGTCGTTGTAGGAGGTGTGGGTGAAGGCGCCCTTGCCGTTGCAGTCGCCCATCGCCCAGATGCCGAGAACGCTGGTGCGGAGCTGGTCGTCGACGACGATGAAGCCATTTTTGTCGAGCTCGACGCCGGCTTTGTCGAGGCCGAGATCGTCGGTGTTGGGTGTCCTGCCCAGCGCCAGCAGCACATGCGAGCCGACCGCAGCCGCCTTGCCGGCCGAAAAGGTCACGGCAATTTCGTTGCCATGTTTGACAAAGCGTATGTCGTCGGCGCCGAGATGGACGGTGATGGCTTCGTTTTCGAGGATGGACAGAATGGCGTCCGAGACGTCCTCGTCCTCGCGGCCGATCAGCCGCGGGCTCTTTTCGATCACCGTGACCTCTGAACCGAAACGGCGGAACATCTGCGCGAATTCGAGCGAGACGTAGCTGCCGCCAACGACGATGAGATGGCGCGGCAGCTCGTCCAGATCCATCATCGACGAATTAGTCAAATACGAAATATCGTGGACGCCGGGCAGGTCCGGCACCGAAGCGCGGCCGCCGGTGTTGAGGAATATCTTTTCGGCGCTCAGCAGGTCGTTGCCGACGCGCACCGTGTTGGCGGATTCAAAACGCGCATGGCCGCGATAAAGCGTGCATTTATCCATGCTGGCGATCCAGCTTTCGAGATTGCCGCGGGCATCGTTCGATACCTTGTCCTTGCGCGCCTTAATCGCGTGATAGTCGACGCCGACCGGACCGGAGAGCGTTACGCCGTAATCGGCGGCGCGGCGGGCGAGGTGCGCGGCGTAGGCACTCGCCACCATCGCCTTGGTCGGCATGCAGCCGGTGTTGACGCAGGTGCCGCCGACCAGCTTTCGCTCGATCAATGCCACGCTCATGCCGGCCGCGGTCAGCCGGCCGGCAAGCGGCGGCCCGGCCTGGCCGGCGCCGATGATGATGGCGTCGAATGTCTTTGCCGTCATGCCACCGCCGCCACGATCAACAGGCCGCCGACGATCGCCACCGCGTCCTCGATGAAGGCGGCGGGCGGATCCTTGCCGAAGGCAGCGGCCAGGCGTTTACGGGCCTCGGCGCCGCCCAGCGTGCCGATCACCGCGCCGATGGCGCCGGCGATCGGC
>NZ_JAMYSE010000134.1:0-13866 GCF_040321795.1 Mesorhizobium sp. M0244
GTGGGTTTGGTCGGCACCGCAAACTCGGGGCGGCCCGCGGGCGGTCGGTCGCGGGGGGCTTAACCACACCCACACACCCACCAATACCCGCCACGGCGGCGCGCCCGCCAAAAAGCGGGCCGCTTTTGATTCTGAAGGATGGTCTGTTAAAATCGCCTGGCGGAAGGAAAGCGCATGCCCGCCGACAGCGACGACGGCAGCCGCCACGACAGTCCAGGCCTCGATCGGTTCGAGCCAGGCCTCGATCGCTTCGAGATGGTGCGGCGCGCGCCCAGCCATCGGCTTCAGGGCGCCGTCACCGACATATGCGGCTTTCGCGAAACCATGCCAGGCCATTTCCGCGCCGTCGAATATGCCTCCCTGACCGTGCCGCTGGTCATCAGCTTTGCCGAACCCTTTGCCATCGGACTCGGCAAGGACCCGGGCGACAACGACCGCTTCGCCAGTTTTGCCGCCGGCCTTTATGCCGGGCCGGTGGTGATCGAATCCTTCGGCGGCGCCTGCTGTGTGCAGGTCAATTTCACGCCGCTGGGCGCGCGTCGGCTCTTCGGCCGGCCGATGAGCGAGCTGACCGACCGCATGGTCGGCCTGGACGATGTGCTTGGCGTTGAAGGCATCGCGCTTCGCGAAAGGCTTGGCAATGCGCCGGATTGGAGCACACGCTTTGCCATCGCCGAGGCCTTCGTCGCGGACCGGTTGGCAACCGCGGACCGCACTCAAGCCGAAATAGCCTGGGCCTATGAGACGATCGTCACGACGGGCGGCCGGACCCGCATCTCGACACTGGCCGAAAAACTTGGCTGGAGCCGCAAGCATCTTGCCGGAAAATTTTCGGATGCGATCGGAACCGGCCCAAAAACGCTGTCGCGAATTGTCCGCTTCAACCATGCGCTTGGCCTGTCGAGGCAGGCCAACAGCGATTGGGCCGACATCGCCGCCGACTGCGGCTATGCCGACCAGGCGCATCTGGTGCGCGAGTTTCGCGACCTGGCAGGCGTCGCGCCGACAGCGCTTGCCGCGAGGTAACATTTCTTCAAGACGCGCGGCCGGCCTTCGCCCAGACTGGGTTGATTAACCAACCCACTAAAGGAGATCAGCCATGCCGAACACCACCGAACCGCCGCGGCTTTATCCGGCGCTGCGCTACAGAAATGCCGGCAAGATGATCGATTGGCTGTGCGGGGCCTTCGGCTTCAGCATCCGCGCCCGCTATGGCGAAGGCGACGTGGTGCACCACGCCGAACTCGCATTCGGCTCCTCGATCATCATGCTCGGCACGGTGCGCGATGACGCCTACGGCAAAATGGTCGGCGCGCCCGGCTCGGGCGGCGGCAAGTCGATCTATGTTGCCGTCGCTGACGCCGACGCGGCATACGCTCGGGCAAAAGCGGCCGGCGCCGAGATTCTGGAAGAACTCACCGACCGCGATTATGGCAGCCGCGAGTTCATCTGCCGCGATCCGGAAGGCAATGTCTGGTCGCTCGGCACCTACTGGCCGAAGGCTGACGAACCCGCCAGCTAGCGCGCCTGCCCAAAAATCGCGTCGCAGTCGAGGTGGGTTTCCAGTTCGGCTGCGATCTCGTCCAGTGCCCGTTCGACCTCGGCGCGGTAGTCGATGCCGCCGCCGTTGACGCCGAGGCTTTCCAGGAATTTCGCCCGGAAGGCGTCGGCGGAAAACAGCCCGTGCATATAGGTGCCTGATACCTTGCCGTCGGCGGAGATGGCGCCATCGTCGGCACCGTTGATGATTGCGGATGGCCGCAGCGTGTCCGGACCGGTGGTGCGGCCGAGATGGATCTCGTAGCCCTCGAGCGGCAGGGCGAACGGCACCGAGCGCGCACTGACATTGCGCACCGTCTTTTCCGGCTCCATCACCGTTTCGACGTCGAGCAGGCCGAGGCCCTGTGTCTCGGTAACGCTGCCCTCAATGCCGTCGGGATCGCGCACTATATGGCCGAGCATCTGGAAGCCGCCGCAGATGCCGACAATATGGCCACCTCGTTTCCTATGCGCGGCAAGGTCGCGATCCCAGCCGTTCTCGCGGAATTTCAGGAGGTAGCCGATCGTCGACTTGGAGCCGGGAATGACCACCAGACCTGCATCCTGCGGCAAGCGTTGGCCAGGCGGCACGAACACCACCTCGACCTGCGGTTCGGCCTTGAGCGGGTCGAGGTCGTCGAAATTGGCGATGCGCGAGAGCACCGGCACGGCGACCTTCAGCGCGCGCTTCTCGCCGGACGCCAATCGTTCGAGGACGACGGAATCTTCCGACGGCAGGCGCGCCGCCGCCTTCAACCACGGCACGACGCCAAAACAGCGCCAGCCGGTAAATTTTTCGATCGCCTTGATGCCGTCGTCGAACAGCGAGACGTCGCCGCGGAACTTGTTGATGAGATAGCCGGCGATCATGCGCCGGTCCTCATCCGGCAGGATCAGATGGGTGCCGGCGACCGAGGCGATGACGCCGCCGCGATCGATGTCGCCGACCAGGATCACCGGCACGTTGGCGCGCGTCGCAAAGCCCATATTGGCAATGTCGCGGCTCCTGAGATTGATCTCGGCCGGCGAGCCGGCGCCCTCGACAATGACCAGATCGGCGCCCTCGCCGACCTTCGCCCAGGACTCCAGCACGGCATCCATCAACCGGCCCTTCAGCGCCTGGTAGTCGCGTGCCCGCGCCTCGCCGAACACCTTGCCCTGCACCACCACCTGGGCGCCGACATCGGTCTGCGGTTTCAGCAGAACCGGGTTCATGTGGACGGTCGGCGCCACGCCGCAGGCGATCGCCTGCAGCCATTGGGCGCGACCGATCTCGCCACCGCCTGAATCGCCGGGAATGTCGGCAACGGCGGCGTTGTTCGACATGTTCTGCGGCTTGAAAGGCCGCACCTTCAGCCCGCGCTTCTTTGCCGCGCGGCAGAGGCCGGCAACGAGCACCGTCTTGCCGACGTCCGAACCCGTGCCTTGCAGCATGATCGCTTTGGCCATCAGCCCCTGCCCTGCGCAACCGTTCCGGTGATCGTCGACTTGGCTGCCAGCGGCCCGCCGCGCCACAGATAGAGCGCCAGCAGCGGCTCTTTGCCGGTGCGCATGGCGTGGCTGATATCAGGGGCATGGTGGATCACCTCGCCCGCCGCTCGAAGGCGAAAACCGCCATCGCCTATGCGCCATTCGGTGCCGCCGGTCAGCGGAATGTAGATCTCCTCGGCGACATGGTGGTGATCGGGGTAGACGATGTCAGGCCCAAGGATCAGCAGGCCGGCCGCAACCTGGTCGTTGACGAAATGGCCGCGCGTGCCGAACACCTCCAGCCAGCCGTAATTCTCCATGAAAACCTTGCCGAAATCCGCTTCGCCGTAGGTCTGGCCCCAGCGCAGATCGCCACGACGCTCCGCAACCAGCCGCGCCAGCGGCTTGGCGGCAGCGGGAGCGAGTTCGACGATACGGTCGAGCTGGACGAGACAAGGCAGTGCATGCGGTTCGAGCGGCCGGCCCGGCATATCCCAGCCGATCCGGGCCACGGCGTCGCGCACCAGCGCATCATCAAACGTTTGGAGATAGGCATGGAAGCGTCCAAGCAGTTCGTCGAAATTTGTCGTCACACTTTTCTCCAAAGCGCATTCGCGCACAGCGGCTGCGCAGACGGTCGGGTTGCGCGGCGGCATCATTGGTCTAGATTGAACGGCGCGCAAAGCCAAAAACGACAGGCCAGCAGGCCGGAAACATCAGGGAGCACGCCATGGACGCCGCTGTCGATGCGAGCACCAGCCAGTTCGAACTCAACGAGGACCAGCGCGCCATCCAGGAGATGGCCAAGGCCTTCGCCGCCGACCGCGTCGCCCCCAACGCACTCGACTGGGACCGCAACAAGCATTTCCCGGCCGACGTGATCCGCGAGACAGGTCCGCTCGGTCTTGGCGGCATCTATGTCCGCGACGATGTCGGCGGCTCGGGGCTCGGCCGGCTCGACGCCGTGCTGATCTTCGAGGCGCTTTCGCGTGCCGATCCGGCGTTTTCCGCCTTCATCTCGATCCACAACATGGTGGCATCGATGATCGACCGCTTCGGCAGCGACGAACAGCGCCGGCGCTTCCTGCCCAAACTGACCTCAATGGAATGGCTGGCAAGCTACTGCCTGACCGAGCCGGGCTCGGGCTCGGATGCGGCGGCGCTGAAGACGCGCGCGACAAGGACCGGCGGCGATTATGTGCTGAACGGCGCCAAGCAGTTTATCTCCGGTGCCGGCGACAGCGACCTTTATGTCGTCATGGCGCGCACCGGCGCCGACGGGCCGAAGGGCATTTCCACCTTCGTCGTGCCGAACGATGCGCCCGGCCTTTCTTTCGGCGCCAACGAGCACAAGATGGGCTGGCACATGCAGTCGACCCGCCAGGTCGTCTTCGACGATTGCAAGGTGCCGGCCGAAAACCTTTTGTCAGCCGAAGGCGCCGGCTTCGGCATCGCCATGGCCGGGCTCGACGGCGGCCGGTTGAACATCGCCGCCTGTTCGCTCGGCGGCGCGCAATCGGCGCTCGACAAGGCGCTCGCCTACACGGCCGAGCGCAAGGCTTTCGGGTCGAAGATCAATCAGTTCCAGGCGCTGCAGTTCAAGCTCGCCGACATGGAGACCGAACTGCAGGCAGCGCGCATATTCCTCTACACCGCCGCCTCGAAGCTCGACCGCAAGGCGCCGGATGCCGGAAAATGGTCGGCGATGGCGAAGCGCTTCGTCACCGACACCGGCTTCAACGTCGCCAACGATGCCCTGCAGCTGCACGGCGGCTATGGTTACCTGCACGATTACGGCATCGAGAAGCTGGTGCGGGACCTGCGCGTCCACCAGATCCTCGAAGGCACCAACGAGATCATGCGCGTCATCATCGCTCGCGCCCTGATCGGCCGCTGAGGCCAGCAAACACCGGGAGAAAACGATGACCACCATCGCCTTCATCGGCCTCGGCAATATGGGAAATCCGATGGCCGCCAACCTGGTCAAGGCCGGATATGCCGTGCACGGCTTCGACCTGGTGCCGGAGAACCTCGTCATCGCCAGGGAGCACGGCGTCGTCATCATGGCCAATGCCGTTGCGGCGGTGAAGGATGCCGATGCGGTCATCACCATGTTGCCGGCCGGCAAGCATGTTCTGTCGGTTTACGCCGACATCGCGCCCAAGGCGAAAAAAGGCGCGCTGTTCATCGATTCCTCGACCATCGATGTCGAGTCGGCCCGAAAAGCCCATGCCATCGCCGCCAAGCACGGGTTGCTGACGATCGACGCGCCGGTCTCCGGCGGCACCGGCGGTGCGGCGGCCGGCACGCTGACCTTCATGGCCGGCGGTTCGAAGGGCGCCTTCGCCAAGGCCGAACCAATCCTCAAGCCGATGGCCGGCCGCATCGTTCATTGCGGCGACGACGGCGCCGGACAGGCGGCGAAGATCTGCAACAACATGATTTTGGGCATTTCGATGATCGGCGTTGCCGAGGCCTTCGTGCTGGCGGAAAAGCTCGGCCTGTCGCACCAGGCGCTGTTCGACGTCGCCTCGACGTCGTCCGGCCAGTGCTGGTCGCTGACCACCTACTGCCCGGTGCCCGGCCCTGTGCCGACATCGCCCGCCAACAATGGCTATAAGCCTGGGTTCGCAGCGGCACTGATGCTGAAGGACCTGAAACTGTCGCAGGAGGCCGCGCAGAGCGCCGGTGCGGTAACGCCGCTCGGCGCCGAGGCAGCCCAGCTCTATGCGCTGTTTAACGCACAAGGCAATGCTGGTGCGGATTTTTCCGGCATCATCAATTTCCTCCGTGGTGACCCGGCGTAAGCTCCAATTTCGTAGTTTTCGATCTGCCCAAAGCGGAAAGTCGACAAATTTAGGTTTGCTTAAGCTCTTGCTAACCCTGCAGTAACGATGTGCGTTTAAAACGGATGGCGAGGCGGACACCCGCCCGGCGCTCCGGATCAGGTCTCGCGTACCGGAGCCCTTAAGTTTCGCCGTAAGTTTCGCAAGTGTATTGTTGGCGAAGCGCCATGCGTATCTGGCAAAGCCGCGTTCCGATGGAGCGCGGTTTTTGCGTTTCGCATTCTTCAAGGACAATGAGGCGATCGCCCTGGCGCGTCTTGCCACGCTCGACAGGGACGAGGTTTGCCGGCCGGGAGAGTGAGGGCAGGCTTAGTGCGCCAAAGCTGGATAGACGGCAGTGCCTAGTAGGGCGCGTTTCGGCCCCTTTTCCGACCTTGCTCTACGACGATAGAGCATCGAGCACCCCATCCAATGCGGTCTTTCAGTTGCGAGCGTCGCTGGCTGGAACTGCGTTAGCCAGTCGGAGGCCAATGGCGTTTTTAACGGAACGCTAATATACATGGACGTTCCAACGAGCAGCGCCTGCCAAATCCTTGAGGAATGCATGCGAAGGTTCATCTTCACGGCAATGTGTATCGCCGGCGCAACAGCCGCCAGCGCCCATGATTGGTACGAAGACAAGATTGACCCACAGACGAAATTGAAGTGTTGCGGTGGTTCTGATTGCCGCGCCATACCTCAGTCTTCGGTGCGGTCCAGGATAGACGGTGGTTACACTTATTTGCCGCATAATTTCACCATCCCACGGGACCGTGTACAGGAGTCCCCTGACGGCCAATACCATATCTGCGAGAATACCTACGTCGTAACTAATCAGCTGTATTGGCGTTGCTTTTTCGCACCTCGTGCCAATGTCTCTCTACTTCTCCCACATTAAGGTAAATACTGCGCGTCGCGGCCGGAATCGACATCGGCAAGGTGCGCAGCTGTGGCAAATTCAGTCGCGCCACTCGCTTCCCTGCACGGACGTTCGACCCAGTGATCGCCTCGTGGCGACCCTTCGTGAGCAGCTCCTCCGGCTGGTACTCCTAGGACGCCTGGCGAGCTCTTCGGCAGAATGCGGCATCCAATCGCCGGGCGCCCGACTGCAGGACGCCCGGCGATCGTTTTATCTTACCGCTTGCGCAAATCCGCTTGCGCCAGATCAAGCGCCTTGGCGATGCGGTCGCAGGCCATGTCGATTATCTCGCGCGTCCAGATCAGCGGCGGCGACAGGATCATCGTGTCGCCGGTGGCGCGCAGCATCATGCCCTGGGCAATCGCGTGATCGCGAACGATCACCGCCGCACTGCCGGCCGGCAGGAAGCGCTCCTTGGTTGCCTTGTCCTTGACGATCTCGATCGCCCCCATCAGCCCGAACGAACGCACCTCGCCAACCAGATCGTGCCCACCGAGACGTTCCTGAAGCGCCCTGGCGAAGTACGGCCCGGTGTCGTTCCTGACGCGCTCGACCAGGCCTTCCCGCTCGATGATCTCAAGGTTCTTCAGCGCCACCGCGCAGGCCACCGGGTGCCCAGCGTAGGTGTAGCCGTGATAGAACTCGCCGCCCTTCTCGACCAGGGTTGACGCGATGCGGTCGCCGACCAGCAGCGCCGACAGCGGCTGGTAGCCGGAGGTCAGCGCCTTGGCCGTGGTTATGGTGTCGGGCTCGACGTCGAACGCCTGTGCCGCGAACCATTCGCCGGTGCGGCCATAGCCGGTGATGACCTCATCCAGCATCAGCAGGACATCGTATTTGCGGCAGATGCGCTGCACCTCGGGCCAATAGCTCATCGGCGGGATCTTCACGCCGCCTGCCCCCATCACCGGCTCGCCAATGAAGGCGGCCACCTTGTCGGCACCGGCTTCGAGGATGGCGTCCTCGACCGCCTTTGCCGCGCGCAGGCCGAAATCATGGTCGCTTTCGCCGGGCAGTGCCAGCTCATAGGCATAGGGCATCATCACATGGACGATGTTGGGCACGGCGCCGCCGAGCTGCTTGTGCATCAGATCCATGCCGCCGAGCGAAGCGCCGGCGACGGTCGAGCCGTGATAGCCCATCTTGCGCGAGATGATGCGGTTCTTCTCGGGCTGGCCTTCCAGCACCCAGTAATGACGGACAAGACGCAGCGCCGTGTCGTTGGCCTCCGAGCCGGACGAGCCGTAGAACACCTGGTTGATGTGCTTCGGCGCGATCTCCGCCAGCTTCTTGGCGAGCAGCACCGGCGTCGGGGTCGAGCATTTGAAGAAGGAGTTGTAGTAGGGCAATTCCTTCATCTGGGCATACGCGGCGTCGGCCAGCTCGTCGCGGCCGTAACCGATATTCACGCACCACAGCCCGGCCATGCCGTCGAGGATTTCCGTGCCTTCGGAATCGTAGATGAACGGCCCGTTGGCGTGGGTGATGATGCGCGAGCCGGTCTCGCGCATCTCCTTGTGGTCGGTGAACGGATGAAGGTGATGCGCGGCATCGATCTGCTGAAGCTGCTTCAGCGAATAATTCTGGTAGGTCATGTCTGATCTTTCCTCTTGAACCAATCCGGCAGCTTTCGCGCCGGGGCGGATTCGTCAGAGGAAGGCGGGCGGCGAATAGCCGATGCGGGCGCACAGCCGCAACAGCTCGGCGCGAAGCGTGCGCGGCGACGGCGTCACCGCGACCCCAAATGCGCAACCCGATTTCGCCAGCCGAGCCATGGACTGCACCTTAGGCTGCCTCGAGCCCTCAGTTCAAGCCGTGCCGGTCAAGCGATGCCGTTCAGCGCGCGCTGCAGGAAGACGTACTTCATCGCCGCCTGTGCCGCCTGCGGCCGCCGATCGCCGCGCCCGCCATGGCCGCCGTCGGTCTCTTCGAAGAACAGCGTCTTGCCATGGTCGGTCGCCTGCAGCCGCGCCGCCATCTTGCGGGCATGGCCGGGATGGACGCGATCGTCGGCGGTCGATGTCGTCAGCAGCACCGGCGGATAGGCTGTATCGGTGTCTACATGCTGATAGGGCGAATAGGCGGCGAGCCAGGCGGCCTCTTCCGGCTTCGCCGGATCGCCATACTCGGCCATCCAGGATGCGCCGGGCGGCAGCTCGGTGTAGCGCAGCATGTCGAGCAGCGGCACGTCGATGATCACCGCGCCGAACAGTTCCGGGCGCTGCGTCAACGAGACGCCAGTCAGCAGACCACCGTTCGAGCCGCCCTGAATGCCCAGCGTGGCCGGCGTGGCGATGCCGCGTTTCACCAGATCTTGCGCAACCGCGGCGAAATCGTCGAAGGCATTCTGGCGATTGGCCTTCAGCGCGGCCTGATGCCAATTCGGGCCGAACTCGCCGCCACCGCGGATGCTGGCCTGCACATAGGCATTGCCCTTTTCCAGCCACAGCCTGCCGCGCACGCCGGCATAGCCGGGCAACAGCGGCACTTCGAAGCCGCCATAGCCGTAAAGCAATGTCGGCACCGGCCCGTCCTGGTCGCGCCGCCTGACGACGAAGTAAGGAATCATCGTGCCGTCCTTCGAACGTGCCTCGAACTGTTCGGAGACCAGGGACGACGCATCGAAACGCGCCGGCTGCGATTTCACCGCTGCCAGCGTCGCAGCATTGTCGTCCGACCAGATGATCGAGCTCGGCGTCAGGAAATCGGTGAAGGAAAAGGAGACGCTGGAGCCGAAATGCTCGGCATGGCTGATGCCGACATTGCCGTTTTCGGGCAACGCAACGGGCTTGAACTCCCAGCCACTGTCGCTGCGTTCGCCGGCGACGATCTTGCCGCGCACATTGTCCATCAAATTGATGAACAGCCGGTCCTGCGTGCGGGCGATGCCGGCGATCGAGACGCGATGCGCTGGCTCGAGCACGGTATCGATGGATCCGAATAGACTGGTTTCGATCCAGTGCTCAAAGTCGAGTGAATAGAGCCCGTCGGGCTTGCACAGCGTGCCGTCCGGCGCCGTCCACGGGGTACGCACGCCGAAGACAAACTGGCCCTTGAACAGCGCCGTATCGGTGACGTCGTCCGGCAGCGGAATGCGCCTGTTCTCGCCGGAAGGCAGCCGCAGAAAACTGTGCGAGGCGAAGAAGTCGAGCGTCCGGGCCAGGAAGACGTGGCGCTTGTCGCCGTCGAATTCGACGGACCCGCCGGCGGCGAGATCCTGCTTCAGCGCCTCGAAGATCGGCATCGCCGCTTCCAGCGGCGTGCCGCGCCGCCAGAGCTTGACCCCGCGCGGATAGCCGGACTGGGTCTTGTCGTCCTCCTCGAAGGCGGCGGAAACGATAACCGTGTCCTTGTCCAGCCAGCTAAAGCTCGATTTCGAAGCAGGAGCGCGAAAACCGCCATCGACGAAGGACCTGCTTTCGATGTCGAATTCGCGCATCTCGCTGGCATCGCCGCCATCCGGCGACAGGCTGAGCAGGCAGCGGCTGAAGTCGGGGTAGAGCCGGCTGGCGCCGCTGAACACCCATTTCACCCCCTCTTTCGCCGCCAGACTGTCGAAGTCGATGATCGTCTGCCATTCCGGCTTCTCGGTCTTGTAGGAGGCGACCGTGGTGCGCCGCCAGAGGCCGAGTACGTTCGTCCGGTCCTGCCAGAAATTATAGACATGGCCGTTGATTGCGGCCCCGACGGCAATATTGTCCTCGGCCGTCATCAGGTCGAGCGCTGTCTCGAACGACGTCTGATAGGACGGATCGCCTTGCAGTTCCCCGACCGTGATCGCGTTCTGGCGATGCACCCAGTCGAGCGCCTGCTTGCCCCTTCTGTCCTCGAGCCAGAGAAAGGGATCTTCGGCCGCCAACTCCAACTGGCCCTTGGTGTTCGATTTGGTCATGGAGTCTCCGGTTAAGTCAGGCGTTGGCATAGCCAAGATCGACATAGGGCCGCTTATATTCAAGTCATTGCGTCAGAAACGGCGACCTTCTGGCATTCACACCATCCGCCTTCGAATGACGGTTACAATCGCCAGCGCCAGGCAAATGGCGCCAAGCGTGATCGGCAGGCCGCCGGCGCCAAGAACATCCATGGCGCTGCCCGCCAGCGGCGGTACGGCGATGCCGCCGACGCCCCACATCAGCGAGAAGGCGGCGTTGCCGGCGACCAGTGCCGAGCCGGTGAACCGCTCGCCGAGTTCGATGATCGACATCGTGTAAATGCCGTAGGAAACCGCACCCCAGATGAAGACGCATGGCCATATCAACGGCGTCTCGATAAGAACCGGCAGCAGCACGCATCCGAGCACTGTTACCGAAACACAGATGAACCGCACCAGGCGCGCCGTCAGTCGTTCCGCCAGCAAACCGAGCGGCACCTGCATCGCGATATTGCCGGCGATCATCACCGACAGCAGCGCCGACATGCGCGCTTCCGCAATGCCGTAATGCGTTCCGTAGACCGGCAGCAAAGCAAGCACTGCCTGTTCGAAACCGGCGGCCACAACGACCGCCGACAACAGCAGCCACGCCTGCGGAACGAACCCCAGCACCGAAACCCGATGCCCGCTCTCGTCGACGCTCGGCAGCCGTCCCAACACCGAAGCCAGGCAGGCGCCGCAAAACAGGAATGCGGCGATGCCGACGAGAAACGGCGGCCATCCCGTGGTGCCGACCGCAAGCAGGCATAGCGGCCCCGCCGCAAAGCCTGCTGAAATGATCGTCGAATAAATGCCCATGACACGGCCGCGGCGTGCCGGCGGCGCCAGTGCGATCACCCAGACCTCACTCAGCACGTAGAGCGGGTTGGTGACCGCGCCGATCAAAAAGCGCAGCGGAAACCACAGATAGACGTTTTGCGTCCAGCCGATCAGCGCCAGCACAAGCGCAGAAAGTGCCGCGCAAGTAAGCGCGGTGCGCCCTGCCCCGAAGCGGCGCGCTAGCGCCGGGACCAGCGGCGACGACACGATGAAGCCGATCGGCGTCATCGCCGCCGACAGGCCGATCATGGCCGGAGAGACACCCTGGCGCTGCAGAATGAAGCTCAACAGCGGATAGCTCAGCCCTTGCGCGATAGCGAACACCGAGACGGTCGCGATCACGCCGGTGATCGCCGCCCACTGCACCGTCTCGCCGCTGTTTTGTTCCGCCCGGGCCATGATCCACATCAAATATCGGGCTGCAGAATTAGCGTTTCGGTTCGGTGGCGGTAAGCACCGGCAACGAAAACCGCTTGCGCCAGCCGGAAAGAGATCAAGAGCCTGACGATCCCGCCGGCTGCCGTTTGGGCATGTCGCTTCCCTCGCCCTAGTGGTCGCCGCCTCCGCAATGGGCGGACGGCCGGCAGTCCATTATGCCGCCGCATTGTCGCAGCGTACGAGGACTATCATGACCGCCGCCCTTCAGCCCGCCGAACCGGCACTGGCAAACGACCGCGCCCGTCGCGGCGGCCGCGCGGGAAAGCGTGCCGGCGGATCGGCGGCGTTCGAGCAGCCGCCGTTTCGGCAGCTGAAGAACCCGCTGACGCCGACCCGGCTGGTTTCCGACGACGAGCTGGAATCGATCCACCTCGCCTCGTTGCGCGTGCTGAGGGAAATCGGCGTCGACGTGCTGCACGATGAAGCCCGGCGCATCATGAAGGCGCATGGCGCGGATGTCCGCGACGGCAGCGAGCGGGTGCGCTTCGACAGCGACATGATCCTCGAACTGGTTGCGCACTGCCCGCCGGAATTCACCATCCACGCCCGCAACCCGGCGCACAATGTGCGCTTCGGCGGCAACAATCTGATCATCTCGATGATGGCGTCGGCACCCAACTGTTCCGACATCGACCGCGGCCGCCGGCCGGGCAACCAGCAGGATTACCGCAACTTCCTCAAGCTTGCGCAGATGCACAACATCCTGAACTGCACGGGCGGCTATCCGGTCGAGCCGATCGACATCCATCCGTCCGTCCGGCACCTCGAATGCATCCGCGACCTCAGCGTGCTCACCGACAAGGTGTTCCACATCTATTCGCTCGGCAAGGAGCGCAATGTCGACGGTATCGAGATCACCAGGATCGCACGCGGCATCAGCCATGAGCAGCTGCTCGCAGAGCCGTCGGTGTTCACCATCATCAACACCAATTCGCCGCTCAAGCTCGACGTGCCGATGATGGAAGGCATCATCCAGATGTCGAGCAAGGGCCAGGTGGTCGTCATTACGCCGTTCACCCTGTCCGGGGCCATGGCGCCGGTGACGATTGCCGGCGCGCTGGTGCAGCAGAATGCCGAGGCGCTGTCCGGCATCGCCTTCGCGCAGATGGTGCGCAAGGGCGCGCCTGTCGGCTATGGCGGCTTCACCTCGAATGTCGACATGAAGTCCGGCGCACCGGCCTTCGGCACACCGGAATACATGAAAGCCCAGCTGGTCGGCGGCCAGCTTGCCCGCCGCTACAACATCCCCTACCGCACCTCCAATACCTGCGCCGCCAACACGGTCGACGCGCAGGCGGCCTATGAGAGCGTATTCTCGCTATGGGGCGCCATCCAGGGCGGCGGCAATCTTATGATGCATGCGGCCGGCTGGCTCGAAGGCGGCCTGCGCTGCTCCTATGAGAAGACCATCCTCGACATAGACCTGTTGCAGATGGTCGCCGAGTTCCTGACGCCGCTCGATCTTTCCGAGGAGGCGCTCGGCTTCGACGCCATCCAGTCGGTCGGCCCCGGCGGCCATTTCTTCGGCACCCAGCACACGCAGGACCGCTACAAGACAGCCTTCTACGCGCCAATCCTTTCCGACTGGCGCAATTTCGAGAGTTGGGCGGAGGCCGGGTCGCCGACGGCGCTCGAAAAGGCCAATCGCGTCTGGAAGGAACGGCTGGCGTCCTACGAAGAGCCTTATATGGACCCGGCGATCCGCGAGGAGCTCAACGCTTTCGTCGACAAGCGCCGGGCCGAAGGCGGCGCCCCGACCGATTTTTGATCATCTGTATTGGTTTGATGAACAGTCGACCCCCACTCCGTCGCGCGTCGCTCCCCACCACTACCCCCCTCGACGGGGTGGACGTTTAAACCAACCATGGAGCCCGTGATGGCACCCTGGCCGCAACCCATTGGGTGTCCGCTCGACCCAATATTTT
>NZ_JAMYSE010000135.1:0-13610 GCF_040321795.1 Mesorhizobium sp. M0244
GTGTGTTCTGGGCGCGGCCCTCGCCGCGGGTCGCTTTGGTCGTCTTGGAGTCTCTCTTTGGGGGCCCGCGGCGGCTGCGGGCCCACGAAAAGGCAGCAGCGCTGCTCGGCGGCGAGGCGCGCGCAATCCTGCGGGGCGCTCACGCGGCACTGGCCACGGTTTCGGACTGGTCTGCCGCCTCGGCGGAAGCCGCGATCCGCGCCTATGCGCAGGCTGGCGGCCACAAACTCGGCGCCGTGGCCCAACCTTTGCGCGCCGCGCTCACCGGCAAAAGCACCTCGCCAGGCGTCTTCGATCTGCTAGCCGTGCTTGGCCGCGAGGAAAGCCTGGCGCGGATCGCCGATCAAATCGATTAGGAAACTGGCCCAAGAAGATTGGCATTGAAAGGTGTGTTTCGCAGTGCAACATTGGGTCTTGGCCTAATCTGGCGCGCAGATTCAATTGCGGGCGCAAATGTGCGTATTCCGATGCTTTGGACGTGTTGGGTTCAGATATTTTTGCTTTGCCGGCCTGAGGAATCAAAAAGGAGTTTGCTATGACCGAACCTGCGACAAAAATGGAATTTGGCGGCAAAACCCAAGCGTCGACGGCAAAACTGGAACTCGGCGGCAAAACCCATGAACTCAAGATACGAAGCGGTTCGGTAGGACCTGATGTCATCGACATCGGTTCGCTCTATAACACCACCGGCGTTTTTACCTACGATCCCGGCTTTACGTCGACGGCAAGCTGCGAATCGGAAATCACTTTCATCGATGGCGATGCCGGCATTCTTTTGCACCGCGGCTACCCGATCGACCAGCTGGCCGAGCACGGCGACTTCCTCGAAGTCTGCTATCTCTTGCTCTACGGAGAACTGCCGACCAAGGCACAGAAGGACGATTTCGACTACCGGGTGACGCGCCACACCATGGTGCATGAGCAGATGTCGCGCTTCTTCACCGGCTTCCGCCGCGATGCGCATCCGATGGCGGTGATGTGTGGCGTGGTCGGCGCGCTGTCGGCCTTCTATCACGATTCCACCGACATCTCGGACCCCTATCAGCGCATGGTCGCCTCGATGCGGCTGATCGCCAAAATGCCGACGATCGCGGCGATGGCCTATAAATACCATATCGGCCAGCCGTTCATTTATCCGAAGAACGAGCTGAATTTCGCAGCCAACTTCCTGCATATGTGCTTCGCCGTGCCTTGCGAGGAATACAAGATCAACCCGGTGCTGGCGCGCGCGATGGAGCGTATCTTTATCCTGCACGCCGATCACGAACAGAACGCCTCGACCTCGACCGTCCGCCTGGCCGGCTCGTCGGGCGCCAATCCCTTTGCCTGTATCGCCGCCGGCATCGCGTGTCTGTGGGGCCCTGCACATGGCGGCGCCAATGAGGCAGCCCTGAACATGCTGGGCGAGATCGGCCATGTCGATCACATCCCGGAATTCATTGCGCGCGCCAAGGATAAGAACGATCCGTTCCGATTGATGGGCTTTGGCCACCGCGTTTACAAGAACTACGACCCGCGCGCTAAGATCATGCAGAAGACCGCGCATGAGGTCCTGGGCGAGCTCGGCATCAAGGACGATCCGCTGCTCGACATCGCCATGGAGCTGGAAAAGATCGCGCTGACCGATTCCTATTTCATCGAGAAGAAGCTCTATCCGAACGTCGATTTCTATTCCGGCATCACGCTGAAGGCGCTGGGCTTCCCCACCACCATGTTCACCGTGCTGTTCGCGGTCGCCCGCACCGTCGGCTGGATCGCGCAGTGGAAGGAGATGATCGAGGACCCGCACCAGAAGATCGGTCGCCCGCGCCAGCTCTATACCGGCGCGCCGGAACGGGACTACGTGCCGATCGCGAAGCGGTGAATGGTGAATGGTGAATGGTGAATGGTGAATGGTGAATGGTGAATGGTGAATGGTGAATGGTGAATGGTGAAGCGGAGCGCAACTCCCTGTCCATAGCAAATACTATTTACTATTCACCATTCACTACCTACTCCCCACCATCCCCATCACCACCCCCGCAGCAATCTCGCCTGACGGCTTGTCGGTCACCATGCGCCCGGCGATTTCGGCAAAACCGTCCTTCTGCCAAGCGCGGTAGGCGGTATCGGAGAACAGCGCCTCCAGCTGCCGCGCCAGATAATGCGGCCGCACATACTGGTTGTAGTGTTCCGGCACGACCGGCCGGTCGGCGATGAGGTTGGGCAAGGCTGCACTCCACACTTTGATGAGCCCCTGCGCCATGCGCATGACCGGATCGAGCCGGTAGCAGGAGATCATCGGCACACCCGCCAGCGCCAATTCCAGCGACACCGTTCCCGATGCGATCAGCGCCGCATCGGCCTTGCCGAAGGCCTGCCATTTGCGTTCGGCATCGAGGATGATCTCCGGCTTCTCGTCCCAGCTTGCCACCGAGGTCCTGACCAGGTCGGCGACGTGCGGCACCGTCGGCAGCAACAGGCGCAGGCGGTGCCCGCGCGCCCGCAGGATCGACACCGTCTTGCCGAACGGCCCGACCAAGCGTCGCACCTCGCCGCGACGCGAGCCGGGCAATACAAGCAACGTTTTCACGCGGTCGGCGGACAGGTCACGCGGCTGCGCCTGCGCCTTGGCGGCACTAACTATACCCGGATCATGTGCAAGGCGATGCCCGACATAGGTGCCGGGCGGCCCCCCTAAGCGAGCGAGTTCCTTCACCTCGAACGGCAGGATGCAAAGAATGTGGTCGACATACGGCTTCATCGCCGCCGCCCTGCCCGGCCGCCACGCCCACACGCTGGGGCAGACATAGTGAACGATCGGGATCGTCGGATCGACGGCACGCACCTTCTTGGCGACGCGCAACGAGAAATCCGGACTGTCGATGGTGATGAGGCAGTCGGGCTTTTCGCCGGAAATCGCGTTCGCCGTCTGGCCGATCCGCCGCATCAAGCGCGGCAGGTCGCGCAGAATGGCGCTAAGCCCCATCAGCGCGATCTCGCTGCCGTCGAACAATGGCGCCAAGCCGAGCGCCTGCAAATGGCGACCGCCGATGCCGACGAGCCGAACCTCGCGCCCGGTCAAGCGCTTGAGCGCCTGCACAAGGTCGGCGCCAAGCAGGTCGCCGGACTCCTCGCCGGCGACGACGGCTATCTTCAACGGCCGCTCATTCGCCATGCGCCGGCTCCGCAGCAGGCAGGCCGATCACGAACAGGCCGAGTGCATTGGCACGCCCGATGGTGGCGGGGCCTTCGAGCACCAGCGAGCGGCCGGCTTCGACGGCAATGCCGGCCAGTCCGGCGGCATGCGCCGCCTCGACGGTCAGCGGGCCTATGGAGGGCAGATCGGCACGCAGTTCCTGACCGGGCTTGGCGCATTTGACCAGAACACCGCGGCTCCGGCCCGCCAGCCTGCCGTGCCCGCGTAACTGTTTTGTTCGCTCGAGCAGCCCGTCTGTGCCTTCGACGCCTTCCAGCGCGATGGCGCGGCCGCCGACCGCAACGGCCGCCTGGCCGATATCCAGCGCGCCGATGGCTTTTGCCGCCGCATGCGCCGCCTCGATGTCGCGCCAGTCGGATTTGCGGGGCGCCGCCTTGGTCAGCAGGCCTTCGGCGGCTACCAGTTCCGGCACGATCTCGTGAGCGCCGACGACCTTGATGCCGCTGCGCTCGATCCTGCGCACGAACAGTTTCAGCACGGTGTCGTCGCCCCGGGTTACACCGACGAGAAGGCTGGGTAGCCAGGCGAGCAGGCCTAAATTGAGGCGCATGGCGCTCAGCCTGGGGCGGCGCGTGATATGACCCGCGGTTACCAGATGCGTAACGTGGTGCCGCTTGAGCATCGGCAGCAGCGAGCCGACGTCTTCCAGCCTCAAGGTTGCCTGCTCATAGGGCTCGAAATCAGCTATGCGGTCGACCTCGCCCGCCGCCATCACGACGAAGGGAGATTTGCCTTGCCGGGCGAGCGCTCGGGCAATTTCGACCGGGAGACTGCCGCCGCCAGCGATGATGCCGACCTTGGCATCTTGCGCGAGATCAAGGCCCTTTCCGGCAGCCTCAATCTTCGTCATCTGCCCTCAGTCTTGATCATCGGTATCGTCGCCGTCGCCACCCTTGAGCGACGGCACGGCATAGTGCCGCTTGCCGCGACCGGCGATGAAATCGACGATCTTCATGGCGGTCGGCGACGAGGCGAATTCCGCTTTGGCGAACTCGATGTTTTCGCCGACCGTCCGAGAGCGATCGAAGATCGTCTTGTAGGCTTTGCGCAGCAAGTGGATCTCGGAACGCGGCAGTCCGGCGCGCTTCAGGCCAATGATGTTGAGGCCGCGAAGGCTGGCGCGGTTGCCAACCGCGATGGCGTAGGGAATGACGTCGCCGACGATCGCCGAGCAACCGCCGAGAAAGGCGTTGTCGCCGATGCGGACAAACTGATGAACCGCGGTAAGGCCGCCGATGTAGACATTGTCGCCGACCTCGCAATGGCCACCTAACGTCGCCTGATTGGCGAAGGTGGCATTCTTGCCGACCACACAGTCATGGGCGATATGGGCATAGGCAAGGAAGTTGCCGTTGTCGCCGATCGTCGTCTCGCCGCGGCTGGAATCGGTCCCGAGATGCATGGTGACGCCTTCGCGGATCGTGCAGTTCTCGCCGATCACCAGCGTGGTACGGCCGCCCTTGTGCTTGGTGTTCTGCGGCGGCCCGCCCAGTATCGCCATCGGATAGACCTTTGTCGATGCACCGATGGTAGTCGCGCCCATCACCGAGACATGGCTGACCAGTTCGACGCGGTCGCCGATCACGGCGTCGGGGCCGACGTGGCAGAAGGGCCCGATGCGGGCGCCTTCGCCGATTTGGGCGCCTGCCTCGATGACCGACGATGGATGGATGACTGTCTGTATCTTCATTAGCATTCGTTTATCAGCCGCTTGCGACCATCATCGCCGAGATCTCGGCTTCCGCCGCCTTGGCGCCATCGACGAGGGCCTCGCAGGCGAATTTGAGAAGATTGCCGCGTTTCTTGATTTTCTTCACATGGATTTTCAACTGGTCGCCTGGAACGACCGGCTTGCGGAATTTGGCGTTGTCGATGGTCAGGAAATAAACCAGCGATGGCTTTTCCGTTCCAAGGCTGCGGATGCAGATGGCGCCGGCCGTCTGCGCCATCGCTTCGATGATCAGCACGCCGGGCATGACCGGCTGGTCCGGGAAATGACCCTGGAAATGCGGCTCGTTTATGGTGACGTTCTTGATGCCGATGGCGGATTCGTCGCCGTCTATGTCGACGATACGGTCGATCATTAAGAACGGATAGCGGTGCGGCAAGAGCTTCATCAGCCGCATTATGTCAACCGCTTCGAGCGTCGCCGCTGCGATGTCAGCCATTTCCCCCCTCACCCTGTTTGCGCGTCCGTGCAAGTCTGCGCAAGGCCGCTATCTCGCGCATGGCTTCCGCCATCGGCTGCGCCGGATATCCTCCCCAAATCTCACCTGCAGGCACATTGCTCATAAACCCGCTTCTTGCGGCAAGCTTGGCCCCGGATCCGATGGTCAAATGATCCGCAAGGCCGACGCCGCCGCCCATGGTGACGTTGTCGCCCACCGTCACGGACCCGGAAATACCCGAAAGCCCGGCCACTATGCAATTGCGGCCGATGCGAACGTTGTGCGCGATCTGCACCAGATTGTCGATCTTGGTGCCCTGGCCGATGATCGTGTCGGACATAGCGCCGCGATCGACAGTCGTATTCGACCCGATCTCGACGTCATCCTGGATAATAACGCGGCCGATCTGCGGAACCCGCTCCGGACCTTTGGCGCCGGCGACGAAGCCGAAGCCATCCTGGCCGATCCTGGCACCGCCATGGATGATGACGCGATTGCCGATCAACGCATATTGTACGCTGGCACCTGGACCGACATAGCCGTCGCGGCCGATCTGTGAGGAAGGACCGATAACCGCATGCGGGGCAATGACGGTTCCGCTGCCGATGGCGGCGCGCGGCCCGATGACCGCGCCTGCTTCGATGATCGCACCGGCCTCGACATGGGCGGTCGGATCGACATGGGCGTGCGGCGAGATACCGGTTTCGCCGGTCATCGGTCCAGGCGTCGCAGCCGCCGGGAAAAGCAGACGCCCGACCATTGCGAAAGCCTGCTGCGGGCGCGGATGCACCAGAACCGCAATGCCCGCCGGCGCCTTGCCGGCAAATTCGGCAGGGCAGAGAACCGCTGCCGCCCGCAGTGACTGCATCAGCGCGAAATTGCGCCTGCCATCGACGAAGACAAGTGCGTTCTCGCCGCCTTCATTGGCAGGCGCCAGAGCCTCGATCGATACATCGGAGAGACCGGAATCGACAAGCGTCGAACCGGTCAGATTCGCGACTTCGCCGGCCGTATACCGGCGTGAGGGCGCGAAGAACACCGGATCGGTCATTCCAGAAGCAATATCCAGCTAGCGCATGACCCCGAAAATCGGAAATCGATCCTCGGAAAGGATCATGCGCAAATCAAAGTGCTACAGCGTCCTTTGCTCGTCCGATAGGACGCGCCGCGCTGTAGTGTCGGATCACCGTCTTCCGGATTCAAACGACCCGGAAGCATCGTTACCCGCGCATCAGAAGCGGGTCGATATACCGAAGTTGAATTCCTGCACGTCGTCGGTCTTTTCCTTCTTGACCGGGATCGCATAGTCGATGCGGATCGGGCCGAAGGGCGACGCCCACATCAAACCGACGCCGACAGAGGCGCGCCATTCCATGCCGGTCGTCGACTGATTGACGAGATTGGAGGCAATCTTACTGCCGTAGAGCGTTGCCGCGTCAGCGAAGACCGCACCGCGCAAACCGAAGCTTTCCGGGATGACCGGCAGCGGGAACTGCGCTTCCGCCGAGGCATTGAAGTAGGTGGTGCCGCCGAGATGGTCATTGCTGTTGTCCAAAGCAACCGGGCCGATCCCGCCGTATTCGAAACCGCGGATCATGCGCTCGCTGCTCTGGAAATGGTCGAAGACACGCAGATCGCCGCTGCCATATCCCTGGACATGGCCGGCGCCGCCCGAAATGAGACCCACCAGATCCAATTGTTCGGACAGCGTCTGATAAATGCTGCCGCGCGCCGTGACCTTGATGAACTTGGCATCGCCGCCGACGCCGGCCACTTCCGTGCCGACATTGGCATAAATACCGTCATGCGGGTTCTTCATGTCGTCGATGGTATTGTAGATCAGGCCGAGGCTGACCGAGGACTTGAGCCATGGGCTCTCTTCAACGCCGTTTACGATCGCCTGGGAGACGTCGCAGGTGCCACCATTGATAATGGGAACGCAGCCCTCGTCGAACTCGTACTTCTCTTGCGCAATGTTATACGCCAGCTGCGTCGTGATATTGTCGGTGATCGGCAGCCCGAAGCGAACGGTCGCGCCTGTCGTGTCGCTGTCGTAATGGTCGTAGTTTCGGCTCTGCTTGTAGATGTCGAAGCCGGCCGCGATGCGGCGCCCGAGGAAATAGGGTTCGGTGAAAGAGAAGCTGTAGTCGCGCGAGTTCTTGCCACCGCCCGCCGCCACCTTGATGAATTGGCCGCGACCGAGGAAGTTGCGCTCACTGACGGAGCCTTCGACGGACGGACCTGACGTTTCACCGCCGCTCGAATAACCGGCGCCGACCGTGAACTCACCGGTCGATTTCTCGACCACATCGACCACCAGCACAACCTGGTCCGGCTCAGAACCCGGAACGGTGGAAATTTCGACTTTTTCAAAATAATCGAGCGCTTCCAGCCGCCTCTTCGCGCGCTGGATGAGGACCTGATTGAAAGCGTCGCCTTCGCTGACATCGAACTCGCGGCGAATGACGTAGTCGCGCGTCCGATCGTTGCCGCGAATCTCGATGCGCTCGATATAGGCCTTGGTACCCTGGTCGACCGTATAAACGACCGAGATCGTGTGGTTCTCGAAGTTGCGGTCGCCGCGCGGTGTCACCTGGGCGAAGGCATAGCCGGATCCAGCGACCTTTTCGGTCAAGGCGATGATCGTGTCCTCGACGTTCTTGGCGTTGTAGACATCGCCCTTGTGGGTCTCGACCACCGATTCAAGCGACTTGCTGTCGACCTCGGGGATCGTGCTTTCGACGCTGACATCCCCGAACGTATAACGCTCGCCCTCCTGCACCGTGATGGTGACGGTGTATTTGTTGGTGGTGTCGTCGAGCTCGCCGACAGCCGAGACGACCTGGAAGTCGGCATAGCCGTGATTGTAATAGAAGCGGCGCAGCAGCTCCTGGTCGGCGCGCAACTTGTCCTCGTCATAGACGTCGTCGCGCAGCACGAACGAAAGGAAGGACGAGCGCTTGGTGGAGATGATGTCCGACAGCCGGCGGCTCGAATAGGCGCTGTTGCCGACGAAATTGATCGCCGCGATCTGGGTGCGGCCGCCTTCGTTGATGTTAAAGACCACGTTTATGCGGTTGTCGCCGAGATCCATGATCTGGGTGGTCACGGCGGCGTCGTCGCGGCCGATACGCCTGTAAGCGGCCTTGACCGCCTCGACATCGGCATCGAGCTGCTGTTGCGAAAAGGTGCCGCGAGGCTTCAATTGCACCGCGGCTTCAAGCGCGTTGTCCTTGAGCTTCTTGTTGCCCTGGAACAGCACCTGGTTGACGACCTGGTATTCGGAAACCTTGATGACCAGCGTCGAGCCGACCTGGTTGATCTGCACGTCCGAAAACAGCCCGGTGCCGAACAGCGCCTTGACCGCATCGTCGATGTCCGAGCTGGAAAACGCCTTGCCGGGCTTGATCGGCACATAATTGCGGATGGTGTCGGCGTCGACACGCTGATTGCCGGTGACTTCCACTCTTGAGACGACAGCCGCTTCGGCGGCCGATGTGGCAACGAACTGCACTGCGAGCGCGCCTGGCACAACCAGAGCGGCGGACATAGCCACCGCGGACGCGGCGCTCAGAAACTTGGATGCTGCCTTCATCGGGCTTTTGTACCTTTTCTCGAAGTCCCCACGGCGAGAAAACCGGACGTGCGGTAATTTCCCCTACCGTATTAACCGGATTTTCCCTACACGCAAGGCTTCTGGTTAATTTGTATTTACTTAACCCTGTGGCGTGGCTTTCGCGTCACGCATATCCCCACGCATGGTAAACGGCGTCTCAACATTGCTCGCGCTGAAGCCAAATTTCTTCATGATTTCAGCACCCAAACAGATCGTTCCAGAAAACAAAGCCCATGAAGCCGAGCACCAGGATGAGGCCACTCCGATAAGCCATTTCCATCATCCGTTCGGACACCGGCCGCCGGATGACAGCCTCCACGCCGTAGAACAGAAGATGCCCTCCGTCGAGGGGGGGAATCGGCAGAAGGTTCAGAATCCCTATCCCGACTGACAGGAATGCAACAAGCTGCACCAGCCATTCAAAGCCGAGCTTTGCCGCCTGACCCGACATCTTGGCGATCTTGATTGGGCCGCCCAGCTGGCACTTGTCCTCGCGACCGACAACGAAACGCTGCAGGAACTGACCGGTGCGCTGGATGACGTGTCCGGTTTCCTGGACCGCTGCCCCGACCGCCCCGGCCGGACTGTAGGTGATCAGCCGCGGCTGGCCGAGTTCCTTGTTGTTGACGACGCCGATCACGGCCACCTGGACCTTGTTACCCAGTGCGTCTTGTTGTTCCATCAAGCGCGGCGTCGCCGTGACGGTGATTTCCTTGCCGCCGCGTAGCATGACGAAGGTGATGCTGTCGCCGGCGCGGCCAGAAACCAGACGCTGGACGTCGGCAAAGGTCTCGACCTTGCTGCCGTCGACGCTGACGAATCGGTCGCCGGGCATGATGCCGGCCGCCGCTGCCGGACTGCCGACGGTGACCTCAGCCACCATCGGCTCCAGCACGGGCCGGCCATGGACGGAAAACAGCACGGCAAAGACGGCGATCGTCAGCAGGAAGTTGAACAGCGGCCCCGCCACGACCGTCGCCGCGCGCTTCCAGATCGGCTGCGTGTGGAAGGCGACCTTGCGTTCTTCGTCGCTCAGCGCCTCGACCTCCTCCGAGCTGAGCTGGCTTGACGTCGCGTTCATGTCGCCGACGAACTTGACGTAGCCGCCGAGCGGTATGGCGCAAAGCTTCCAGCGGGTGCCGCGGCTGTCGTTGAAGCCGATGATCTCAGGGCCGAAACCGATCGAAAAGGCTTTTGCGCCGATACCGCACCAGCGGCCGACGAGGTAATGGCCCATTTCGTGGACGAACACGACCACGGTCAGCACGAACAGGAAAGGCACCAGCGTGCCGAGGACAAAGCCCTCCGTGCTGAAAACCGCGTGAAGAATCTCGTTCAATTCATACCTCAAATTCATCCACGGCGCAGGTACGCCGCGACTGTGACATCAATCCAGGCGAATCCATGGCGCAGCCCGCGCCGGCCCACCGACGATGCCGCTCAAACCGGAAACAGCCCCTGTGCCGGATGATCGGCGGTCGCGGAAATCCAGCCGATGACGTATAGGGCGAAAGCCGCCGCGACAAGCCCGTCGACCCGGTCCATGATGCCGCCATGGCCGGGTATCAGCGTGCCGGAATCTTTGTGGCCGTGGCGTCGCTTGACCCATGATTCGAACAGGTCGCCGGCCTGCGCGACGATCGAAAGCACCAGTGCGACCACGCCAAGCACGACGAGGTTGCCCGTTCCGGCGACGGCGGCCAGAAGCAGCCCGGCCACCACGCCGCCGACCGCTCCGCCGAGCGCCCCGCTCCGCGTCTTGCCCGGCGAGATCGACGGCGCCAGCCTTGGACCACCGACGGAGCGGCCGACGAAATAAGCAAAAATGTCGGTCGCCCAAACCACGGCGAACAGGAAGAGAATGGCCAGCAGCCCGGAACGGTCGCCGTCACGCAAGAAGGCCAGCGACAGGCCCGACACGGCCGCATAGGCGAGGCCGGATGCTTCCCACCGTCCTGCCTTGCGCATCGATGCCGCGATGGCAGTGACAGCAACCAGAGCCGCGACGAGCGGCAGCAGCAAAGACGCAGGCAGGCCGGCGATGAGGGCACCGACAAAGACCACGATCAGCGCTTCGGGCAGAAAGCCGAGACCTTTCGTAGCATTAACACCTGCCGGGGCAACAGGGCGGCTCATCCGCGTCCACTCGTAGAAGATCACCGCCGCCATGGCGGCGCAAAGCAGCCGGAAGGGCAGTCCGCCGAGCCACGTCAGGCCAAGCGTGACGACGGCAAGCACGACGGCCGAAATGACGCGAAGCTGAAGGTTGCTCATCCCTCAGCCTGAGGCGACGTCTTGGGCGGCAAGTCCGCCGAAGCGGCGCTCGCGGCCGGCGAAATCGCGCAGTGCATCGGACAGGTGCTCGCGACTGAAGTCGGGCCAGTAGCAAGGCAGGAAAACGAGCTCGCTATAGGCAGCCTGCCATAACAGGAAATTCGACAGCCGAAGCTCGCCGCTGGTGCGGATGACCAGTTCCGGATCCGGAATGCCCTCTGTATCGAGCGAGCTGGCAAAGGATTCGGCCGTGATCGCCTCGCTGTCGATCTCACCGCGCGCCACCGCCGCGGCGAGCTTGCGCGCCGTGCGCACGATCTCGTCGCGCCCGCCATAATTGAAGGCGATGACCAGCGTCAGCGCCTCGTTGCGGAGAGTGAGCGTTTCGGCTTCTTCGAGCAGGCCTCTTATGTCGGGCTGCAGCCCTGCCCTGTCACCGATGACCCTGATCCGCACCCCACTCTGGTGCAGCTCGGCCAGATCGCGTCGGATGAAAAGTTTCAGCAGGCCCATGAGGTCGCTGACTTCGGATTTCGGCCGTGACCAGTTTTCCGACGAGAAAGCGTAGACGGTCAGGAAGGAGATGCCGAGGCCGGGGGCGGCGCGCACCGTCTTGCGCAGCGCCTCGACGCCGGCACGGTGACCGGCGAGCCGCGGCAAGCCGCGCGCCTTGGCCCAGCGTCCGTTTCCGTCCATGATGATCGCGACATGCGCGGGCGTTGCCATGTTCTCGCTTCCGGGCCAGCCTTGGCCAGACCCTAGACCTGCATGATTTCCGCTTCCTTGTCGGAAAGCAGGTGGTCGATGGTGCTGATCGTCTCGTCGGTTAGTTTCTGAACCTGGTCGGCCCGTTTGCGGTGGTCGTCCTCGCTGATGTCGCCGTCCTTTTCCGCCTTCTTCAGAAAGTCCATGCCGTCCCGGCGAACGTGACGCACGGCGACGCGGGCATTCTCGGCATAGCCGTGCGAGATCTTGACCAGCTCCTTGCGGCGCTGCTCGTTGAGTTCGGGCAACGGGATCCTGAGATTGGTTCCGTCCACGATAGGATTGAAGCCGAGATTGGATTCACGGATGGCGCGATCGACGGCGCTGACCATCGACTTGTCCCAGACCGAAACCGAGATCATGCGCGGCTCCGGCACCGACACGGTTGCCACCTGGTTGATCGGCATGGCGGTGCCGTAGGCCTGCACCTGGATGGCGTCGAGCAGGCTGCTCGACGCGCGGCCGGTGCGCAGCGAAGCCAGATCATGCTTGAACGCGGCGATCGCCCCGTCCATGCGCCGTTTGAGATCGTCGTATTCGCCACTCATCATCGTCTCCTCGACCCGTTAGCCCGGGTTCACTGCCTTGAGGGTAAAACCCTGTTCGAGGCTCAATCCGCGAACCGGTCCCTTTTTCGGGTTCATGGTCCGGATTAATCGTCGGCGACAACCGTGCAATGGCCGCCGCCACGCAGGATATCACCGAAACCACCCTTCTCGTGGATTGAATAGACGATTATCGGAATGTTGTTTTCGCGCGCAAGTGCAATCGCCGCCGTATCCATGATCGAAAGCCCGCGTTTTATGACTTCGCCATGGCTGATGCGCTCGAAGCGTGTCGCATCCGGGTCCTTCTTGGGATCAGCCGAATAGACGCCATCGACCTGGGTGCCCTTGAACAGCGCATCGGCGCCGATCTCGGCCGCGCGAAGGGCTGCAGCCGAATCGGTGGTGAAGAACGGATTGCCGGTGCCGCCGGCGAAGATGACGACCTTGCCTTGGTTCATGTAGGCGGTTGCCTGACGTTGCGAAAAACTTTCGCAGAGCTCGGGCATGGCGATCGCCGATAGCACCACGGCATCGACGCCGATCTTATTGAGCGAGGTGCGCAGCGCCAGCGAGTTGATGACCGTGGCAAGCATGCCCATATGGTCGCCGGTGACGCGGTCGCCGCCCTTTGATGCAACGGCAACGCCGCGAAAGATGTTGCCGCCGCCGATGACGACGCCGACCTCGATGCCCAAGGCGCGGGCCTCGGCGATGTCGGCGGCTATACGATCGACCACCGACACATCGATGCCGAAATGCTGCTCGCCCATCAACGCTTCGCCCGACGCTTTCAGCAAGACACGTCGGTAGAGGGGCTTCACCGTCATCTGGTCCTCATCATTGTGCGTGTGACGCTTGGGGTGGCTCCCTCGCGCAGGCGCTGCCCCGAGACATTGGCGTTCCGATACACGAAGGGGGGGGCCGCGGGCACCCCCCGCCCCCCCCACCAAAAACCCAGCCAGCCCTTTGGAGTACGCGCCCCACACCCAACACATATCAACAAACTCACTAATAGACATAGGTGTTCAAAAAAAAAACAC
>NZ_JAMYSE010000136.1:0-13065 GCF_040321795.1 Mesorhizobium sp. M0244
CCTTCCTCATCACAGCTCCCGAAGTTGTTGATTCGGGAGCAAATTAGATGAGGCAACAAACCAATTTTAGGGAGCAGTTCAGGCGAGGCAATGCGGAGCGCAGCGTCAATCAGATTGTCGCGCTATACTCATCCACCTCACATACGGTCACCGTTTATTCCGGCAGCACCGACATCCCGCGTCGGGCAGGCGGGCCGGGCTCAGGTCGACAAAACCGACGATGCGCTCGATCACAAGCCTTTCAGCCGCACCGGCGTCAGGCAGGGCACACGGCGGCATGGAACGCACGCCAAGCGTGTTGCCGTGCCACGAAGCTTGCCGAGAGATATCTGAGGTGCGAGCGTCGGCAACCAGACGCTGATGCGGCGTACCTGGCGGACTATACGTCTTGCACACACGCGCGCCGTCACGCTGCTTCGCGATCGACTCGAACGATGGCTGAAAGAAGTTCACGAGCAGCCGCGATGAAACGGAAGGCAACCGAGTCATAGCTTGCCCGTTCAAGCTCCGGCTCGAAAACACCCTGTCGCATAGCCATAAACCAGAAAGGCCAACAGGACTTTCGGGCGGTACGACGCCGAACCAGAATCGCGATAGCTGCCGCTCATCGCCCGAAGGTGCAGCCCCTCGACAACCTCAACAACAATCGCGCAAGATGCTGTTCGGGTTGTTCGGGAAGCCATTCATCCACCGAGGGCGGCAGAAGAAACCCGGTCGTACGATCAACCATTCGAAAGTTGCTCATGCAGAACTGGACACAGCGCTGGAGAATCAATCTCGTGATTCTTGCCGATATCCTGTTGGTGCGTTAAGTCTGACGGGCTGCTAGGGCCGATCTTCGCAATCTGTACCCCACAAAACTGAATGCAGTTGCAGAGTTCTCGCCGGGGCGGCCGGTCAAGTCGTCTCGTTTCGTGTCCGGTCGGCCAATCGATTCCGGGGCCTCTCGACTGGGTCTGAAGCGACTACCATGCAGGTTGATTTAGCTGCTGCGACCAGTTTCCCATCCGCCTGCCATAGTTTACCTTCCGCCACCATGATGCGCGATCCAGAATGGACAATGGTTGCATGGGCAAGAAGCGCCCGGTCGTCGATGCGCACCGGCCGGAGAAAATTCACGTTCAGGTCGATTGTCACGCAAGCTCGGCCTGGCGCGCACATTGTATCGCAGGCCCACGCCGTCGACGTGTCAAGAACGGTAGCAATTACTCCTCCGCCCATGAAGCCGTGAGGGTTTGCGTGGCCGACCATAGGAAGTAGATCCATCCTGACCGATCCAATCTCGGCAGACACGACCCGAAGCCCGAGCGTTGCATAAAGCTTTGGCAATGGTTCCAGACCATCCCGGATTGCAAGGAGTCGCTCTAAAGCTGCGGGGTTCATTGGGCAATCTGAAGCCGCCGTCGCGCTTCGGATGGAGTCGCGACCCCTATCTGCAACTCGGAAAGTATGCGGGTAATCTTCTCCACCTGCTTCGCATTACTTTCAGCCAGTAGCCCAGGAGCAAGCCAGAGGTTGTCCTCGAGCCCGACGCGCACATTGCCCCCCATGATTGCGGCCATCGTGCAAAGAGGCATCTGGCTTCTGCCCGCAGGCAAGGCCGACCATTCGATATCGTCGCCAAACAGCCTCGTCGCCGTCTGCTTCATAAACGAAAGGTTGTCGGCCTCTGCGCCGATACCGCCAAGAATTCCCATAACGAACTGAACGAATGGTTTGCTCTTAACTAGGCCCCGGTCCAGAAGGTGCGCCAAGTTGTAGAGATGCCCCACGTCATAGGCTTCGAACTCAAAGCGCGTGCCAAATCGGTCCGCCAGTTCGCCAATTATCCTCTCCATGTCGGCAAAAGTATTCAGGAAGAAACCGCTTTTGGTGGCCTCCAAGAACGGCTTCTCCCATGAGTGTTTCCAGGCCCGCTCCTTCGAGGCCATCGGGTGCAGCGCGAAATTCATGGTGCCAAGATTGAGGGAACAAAGCTCCGGCCGGAGTCGGATCGGAGCCTCAAGTCTCTCCTCCACCGACATTTGCGCGCTGCCGCCCGTCGTGATGCTAAGCAGAGCGTCGCAACCGGCGCGAATGCGTCCCACCACGCGTTCGAACCGTTCCGCATCGGAGCTTGGGCGACCTGTCTCGGGGTCGCGGACGTGAAGGTGAATGACCGTCGCGCCCGCATCAGCCGCCGCGATCGCCTGCGAAACGATGTCGTCCTCGCTGATTGGCAGAAAGGGCGACATCGACGGCGTGTGGATCGATCCTGTGATCGCGCAGGTAACGATAGCTGTACGTGGAGACATCAGGCGGCTCCAATCTCAGAAAGGGCCTCTCGCACCGACTTTCCGAGCTTGTCAGCGATTTCGCTCAACTCCGCGTCCGTCGCGTTATACCTGGGGGAAATGATGACTGTGTCGCCTGCCACGCCATCTACGTTGCCCCCTGATGGATAGCAGATGAGGCCATTTTGCAGCGCCCGTCGCCGCACCCTCAGGAAGGCCTGGCTGCGGGGGTCGAACGGAGCCTTGGTGGCGGGATCGGCGACAAGCTCGATGCCAACGAAGTAACCCCGCCCCCGAATATCGCCGACGGATGCGATCCCGTCGAGCGTGTCGTGCAGTAGGGAAACCAGTCTTGGTCCGTTGGCCGAGACGTGTTCCACGAGCCGCTCACGCTCGATTATCCTCTGAACCGCCACGCCGGCGGCGCAAGCCGTGGTGTGACCCGTGAAAGTATGGCCGGTCTGTGGTCCTCCATTCACTGATCTGAGGACATCGCCGACTTTGCGGCTGTAGACGGCGGCTCCCAGGGGAATGTATCCGGCTGCCAACCCCTTGGCGATCGGCATGATGTCTGGAACCACAGCATCATGTTCCAAGGCGCGGAAAGTGCCGCAGCGCCCGCTTCCGCACATGACCTCGTCTGCGATCAGGAGGACGCCGTGGCGATCGCATATGTCGCGGATGCGAGCCGCATATCCTGGCGGCGCGGGCACGACACCACCGGCGGCACCTACGACGGGTTCAAAGACGAAGGCTGCGACGTTCTCGGGGCCGATCTCCCGGATAGCATCCTCCAGTTCGGCCGCGCAATGTGCGGCAACATCCTCCGCAGACGCGCCAGACGGCGGCCGGTAGGTGTTGGCCGGAGACAGGAAGCACGAAGGCAGCAAGGCACCTTCGTAGGCGTCGCGACGCTCTTTGAAACCAGAAATGGAAAGCGCGCCAAGCGTATTGCCATGCCACGACCGTTGCCGAGAAATGAAACGACGCCGACTCTTTTCTCCGCGGCCGGTATGATACTGAAGCGCCAGCTTCATCGAAGATTCCACGGCCTCGGATCCACCAGATACGAACACCATGGCGTCGAGCTCGCCTCCACACTTGGCGGCGACCAGTGCTGTCAACTCTTCGAGCGGATCGCTGGTGAATGTATACCGGTATCCATGCATCACGCGCTTGAGCTGATCATGTATGGCCGCGATGACTTCTTCATTGCCGTAGCCGATGCTGTAGACGGCAGGCCCTCCGGACCCATCGATGTATTGCTTGCCATCGGCGTCGAAGACATAGCCGCCCTGACCATGGGACACCTTGGGCAATGCGCCTCCGGCAATCGTTGTTGAAGTCTTTACAGCCGCTGCGGCAGTAGGCATCACAAACCTCTTCTCAGCGGCATGGTTAGACAGTGTGTCGAGCCGCTTTCGAGCACGAACTGTTGGAGATCCGGCTCCAGCCCTCAAGTCCAATGGCACGAACCCGCGCATTGATCTCGGGCTGCTATTTGGCAGACAGGACAACGTCGTTGCCGAGCGCGCGGTAACGTTGCAGCCCATCCGCATCACATCGCTGTGCTCACATGGATAAATTCGTGCCCGTGTGAGAGCCAGTCGACATCAGCATCGTCCAGAATGAGCGCTCGGCCACTCACAGCGAAGGCCTCACCGGATATGTGTGAATTTTGCCGTGAACGCGAGCAGGCAAACTTGACGGCGAAGCATTCGCCTGAGTTGGGTTGTACAAACGAGAAGTTGGGTTGATATCGCTCGGGCCGGCAAACCACCAAGGTCTCCCAAGTCATGCAATTTTAATAGCTCAATGAGCGGCCTACTTAGCGAGAAACGCGTTGTGGAAATCTTTCGCCACAGCGCGGCCTCCGTCTAAAACAAAACCAGAGTCCCCTCCATAGGTGAACAAGCTAAGGCCAAGCACTTGGAGCCGCATCATATATTCTATTGATGCCACATCAATGCCTGATGCTATACCGTACTTCTTAGAGGCATTAGCGACTGCTTGACAGGCATCCAGCAGCTCAGGCGTGAGCTTTCCCGGTTCTATGCCCAAGGAAAGAGCAAGGTCTGCCGGGCCGATGAAGAGCGCGTCGACACCAGGCGTTGAAGCTATGTCGTCCAGATTTTTGAGAGCCTCTCGTGTTTCGATCTGGAGTACGACAGCCAAACTAGAGTTCGCATCGTGGCGATACTCCGCATCCTTTTGATAATAGTTGGATGCTCTCCACGCTCCAGATCCGCGCTTTCCCGTGGGCGGATATTTTGCAGACGCCACAGCTTCGACGGCTTCGGCACCGGAGTTTACCATTGGCACCATGATGCCGTTCGCACCATGATCGAGCGCGGCTTTAATGAGTTCAATCCTGTTCCAAGCGACCCTATACAGGACAGGCATGCCGTATCGTTCGGTCGCAGGAAGAATCTGCAAGAGCGCGTTCGGCGGAATGGGCGAATGCTCGCCATCGACCAGAAGAAAATCGAGGTTTGTCTGCGCCAGCGTCTCTGCGACAATCACATGCGGAATTTGCATCCAGGCGCCGATTTGCGGTTTTCCCGATCTGATCGTTTCAGCGAACGAAGTTCTTGCCATTTCACAATCCTTTGCGAAGTCTGAGCCGTAAATCCGTCCGCAACAACCAGCCCCATCGGAACGCGTTCATTGTCTGCGGGGAAGGGAGCTTACCTGTCGGAGGGCCATAAAATTGCGCTACTGCGCACCTAAGTGATTTTGTTCCTATGGGAAGATGACAGGTTTCCCATCTTACCAAAATATACAGTTTGTCCAGAAGTTGGCTATCACACCGATCGATGTTCTCTCTGACAAAGAGTCCGCTCCGGCAAAGGGGGCATGATGCGGCGCATTTCAACAACTATACCGCGCGGGAACGATCTTTGGCGCTTCCGGACCTACCGCCAGGCCGGGCAGCTATCGTCGAGCCTGTCTGACCCACAATGCTACTTCTCAAGTGCAGTTAACGTAAGAATCCAACTGCCAAGATCTCACATATAGTGCCAAACCTGAACCAAACTGGCCCATTCTTAAACTTACTAATGCCAATAGACACGACACCTTATCACCAATTTTGTCGAGATCGACAATGGGCATACAATACACCACGTCGCTCGACAAAACGCCAGTAAAGCCCAAGAGCGACGCACGCTAATCCAGCCACCAACCTGGAGCCATCCGCTGCGTATTGGCTCACTATTTTCAGCAGCCCGCTCCTCCGCCTCTACATCGTGACGCTGTGACGCTGTGACCGACACACATATGTCAATGAAGGCGATAGGGGGGTCTCGGATCGGCCACCATTCTTGGGCTTGCTTCATCCAGGATGTGCAAGTGGTCCGCGTTCATGTCGTGGAGCCCGCCCTGATGCTTGTGTCATCGTGAGGTCTTCGTCGTACGAGTACCTATTTCTAACGCGCGACAGGTTGCATTGCGGTCTCTCGGAACGGCAATTTTGTCGCGTGCAAATTCGGATGGACAGGCCCGCCACGAAGGCGCGAGCACGCTTGTTGGTGAAGGGAGTCACCGTGGCACAGGAATCTCATTGAACTGACGGTTTCGCGAAGACTCGCATCGCTTTACCCCGCGCTCGCCATCTTTCGCCCGGCAACGGCCTTCTCCAGCCAGCCAAGTTCCATCTCCGGCACCGACGACAACAGCAGATCGGTATAGTCGTCGAATGGCGGCGTCAGTACTTGGCTCTTTGCCCCATAACGCACGACCTCGCCGCGATACATGACGGCCATGGAATCGGCGATCGACTTCACCGTCGCGAGATCATGGGTGATGAAGAGGTAAGCCACCTGCTCGATCTGCTGTAGATTAAGCAGCAGCTTTAGGATGCCGTTGGCCACCAATGGGTCGAGGGCCGAAGTTACCTCATCGCAGATGATGAGCTTGGGCTTGGCTGCGAGCGCACGGGCGATGCAGACGCGTTGCTTCTGGCCTCCCGACAGTTCGGCCGGATAACGGTCGATGAAGCCCTTGCCCATCTCGATTTCCTCGAGCAGCTCCTTGACCCGTCGGTCGCGCTCGGCGCCCTTGAGGCCGAAATAGAAAGTTAGCGGCCGGCCGATGATAGTGCCGACGGCATGACGCGGGTTCATAGCCACATCGGCCATCTGGTAGATCATCTGAAGCTGGCGGAGGTCTTCCTTGGTGCGGCCGCCGAGTCGGTTGGAAAGCTTACGGCCCTCGAAGGTGATCTCACCCTGCTGGGGCGGCAGCAAGCCAGTGATCACCCGCGCTAGCGTCGATTTTCCGGAGCCGGATTCGCCGACCACAGCCAGCGTCTGGCCGGGATGAATATCGACCGAGACGTTCTTCAACACCTTTGACATGCCGTTGCCGTATGCGGCCGTGACGTTCTTCACCGATAAGATCGGATTCGGCGTCGGCAACTTCTCTTCGTGTTCGATGTGGTGAACAGAGACTAACGCCCGTGTATAGGCCCGCTTGGGCTCCTTGATGATCTGATGAGCTGTGCCCGTCTCGACCACCTTGCCATGGCGCAGCACCATGATGTCGTCGGCCACCTGCGCGACAACGGCAAGGTCATGGGTGATATAGAGCGCGGCAACACCTGTGGCGTGGATTGCCTGCTTGATCGCGGCGAGCACGTCGATCTGCGTCGTCACATCGAGCGCCGTGGTAGGTTCGTCGAAGATGATTAGATCCGGCTCGGGGCAGAGCGCCATGGCCGTCATCACACGTTGCAATTGTCCGCCGGAGACCTGGTGCGGATAGCGATTGCCGATATTTTCCGGATCGGGAAGGCTTAGCTTGCGGAAGAGTGCCACCGCCCGGCGTTGGGCCTCGGCGCGGTTGGCTAAGCCGTGCTTAAGCGAGCTTTCCACCACCTGGTCCATCAGCCGCTGGGCGGGATTGAAGGCCGCCGCCGCGGATTGCGCGACATAGCATACTTCATGGCCGCGCAGTTTGCGGATGCTGTTCTTACCCTGCTTGAGAATGTCGCGGCCGGTGAGGACGACCTCGCCGCCAGTGATGCGAACGCCGCCGCGTCCATACCCCATCGGCGAGAGGCCGATGGTGGATTTACCCGCGCCAGATTCGCCGATCAGGCCAAGCACCTTGCCCTTCTCAAGCGTTAGCCATACATCATCGACGATGGTGATCGTCATTGGCTTTTCGCCGGGCGGATAAGTGGTGGCCTCAATGCGAAGATTGCGGATGTCGAGCAGAACATCAGCCATTGCCGCGCCCTCCCTTGAGATCGGTGGTGCGGTTCAGGATCCAGTCGGCGACTAGATTCACGGAGATGGCGAGCGCGGCAATCGCCGCAGCCGGTATCAGCGCCGCCGGAATGCCGAAGACGATGCCATCCTTGTTCTCCTTGACCATGCCGCCCCAGTCCGCTGCCGGCGGCTGCACGCCGAGACCCAGGAAGGAGAGAGCGGACAGGAAGAGCATCGCATAGATGAAGCGCAGCCCGAGTTCCGCGATCAGCGGCGACAGCGCATTGGGCAAGATTTCGGCGAAGATCACCCACCACTTCCCTTCGCCGCGCAGTTTGGCGGCCTCGACGAAATCCATGACGTTCAAGTCCGATGCGATTGCGCGTGATAGGCGGTAGACGCGGGTCGCATCGAGAATACCCATGACGAGGATCAGCGTGACCAGCGTCGAAGGCAGGACCGAGAGCACTACGAGACCGAAGATCAGTGTCGGGATCGCCATCAGCAGGTCAACGAAACGAGACATCAGCATATCGAACCAGCCGCCGACCACCACAGCGGTGAAGCCGAGGATTGCGCCCATCGAGAAGGAAAGTAGTGTAGCCAGCACCGCGATCAGGATCGTCGTCTGGGCGCCATAGATCATGCGCGAGAGTAGGTCGCGGCCAAGATTGTCGGTGCCGAAGAGAAATTTCGCCGATATCGGCTCCCAGACTCCGCCGGCGATGTCGCCGAGGCCGTAGGGGGCAATCCATTGTGCAAAGAGCGCGACGAGGAAGAAGAGGCTGGCGATAACAAGGCCGGTCAGGGCGCCGATGGGAATATGTCGGAACATGGTGCTCCTTACCTTGGATGCCTGAGGCGCGGATTGGCGAGAATGGATGCCACGTCCGCCACGACATTGAGGGAGATATAAACGGCGGCGAAGATCAGCCCAACGGCTTGCACGACCGGCACGTCGCGCTTGGCGACATGGTCAACCAGATACTGGCCCATGCCGGGATAGACGAAGATCACCTCGATCACCACCACGCCGACCACGAGATAAGCGAGGTTGAGTATGATGACATTGATGATCGGGGCGATGGCATTAGGGAAAGCATGCCTTCGGATGATGTCGAAGGCGGTGAGTCCTTTCAGTTCGGCAGTCTCGATATATGCCGATTGCATGACGTTGAGGATCGCCGCCCTCGTCATCCGCATCATATGGGCGAGGATGCCCAGGGTGAGCGTCATGCAGGGCAGCGCGATGGCCTTCATCTTGTCAAGGAAGGGCATGCCATCATAGACCATCGAAATGCCTGGGAGAATCTGGAACTTCACGGCAAAGAAATAGACCAGCAGATAGCCGATGAAGAATTCCGGTACTGACGTCGAGGCGAGGGCAAAGCCTGAAATTGCCTTGTCGATCGGCCCGTTGCGGTAGCGCACGGCGACGAGGCCGAGGATAACGGCAAGCGGGACCGAGATGATCGCCGCCCAGAAGGCCAGAAAAAAGGTGTTCCAAAGCCGCTCCTTGATTGAGGTGGCGATAGCGAGCTTGGTCGTTAGCGCCGTGCCTAGATCGCCATGGAGGATGCTGAAGAGCCAGTGGAAATACCTGACATAGGCCGGATCGTTGAGGCCCATTTCCGCGCGCAGGTTGGCGAGCGCAACAGGCGTGGCCGACCGGCCGAGGATGGACTGTGCGACGTCGCCGGGCAGGATTTGTGTGCCGGCGAAAATCAGACCTGACACGGCGAGCAACAGTAGGATGCCCAGCGCAACGCGCTGGGCAATGAGGGCCAAAATCATCTTAGCGGCCCCGCATCACGCCTGCAGCCAGCATTTGGACAGTGCGTAACCGTTCATAGATTGATTGTTACCATCGCTGACCCAGCCACCGACCTGAGGGCCCGTTGCGTCGATGAAGTCGGCAAACATCGGGATGATCGCGCCACCTTCGTCTCGGACGAGTTGGCCCATATCGGCGTAGAGCTTCTTGCGCTTGTCGGTATCGAGTTCGCTGCGTGCCTGGACCAACATCTGGTCGAACTTCTCGTTGAAGAAGTGAGTTTCATTCCATACAGCTTTCGACTGGAGCATGAGGGAGTAGAACATGTCCTGCGTCGGCCGTCCGGCGCCGGATGACCCAGCGAAGGGGACCTTGCCCCACACACTGTCCCAATAGCCGTCAGCCGGTTCGCGCTTGACTTCAATGCTAATTCCGGCCTTGGCCGCGCTCTGTTGGTAAAGCTGAGCAGCGTCCACCGCGCTCGGGAAGGCGACGTCGGATACTTGAAGGAGCAGGGATCCTGTGTGCCCAGACTTCTTGTAGTGGAAGGCTGCCTTGTCCGGATCGTACTTGCGCTGCTCCTTCTCGGTGAAGAGCGGATAAAGCTTGTTGACGTACGTGTCGTTGCCAACGAAGCCATAACCGGCCAGGACCTTCTGCACCATCTCCTCGCGGTCGATCGCATATTTCAGCGCGAGGCGTAAGTCGTTGTTGTCAAAGGGAGACGTATCGCACTGGCAATAGAAATAAGAGTGGCTACGGCCCGGTGCGTTTCGAACAGTGATGTCAGGGAAGCGCTTTAGGAGTTCGACCACTTTGGGATCTACTCGGTTGATCATGTGGACCTGCCCGCTCTGCAAGGCAGAGTTGCGGGCGGTCCCATCGTTGATGACGATGATCTCGATCTGGTCGGCAAAGCCGCGATCATCTCGCCAGTAATTGGCGAACTTCTCGCCGCCAAGTCGAACCCCAGGATTGTTCATCGTAACTTTGTAGGGACCGGTTCCGATGCCCTCATTCGGATTGTCCTTACCGCCATTTGGCTGAACGACCAAGTGGAGATCGTTCATAATGAACGGAAAGTCGGCATTACCTTCTCCGAGCGTGAAGACCACGTTCTGTCCGTCGACCGCGATCTTGTCGATGCCCTGCAAAAGGGCGCGGACGGCGGACTTAGAATTAGCATCGGAGTGGCGCTCAATCGTGGCGAGCACGTCGGCGGGAGTCATTTCTTTTCCATTATGGAATTGCACGCCCTTGCGGATTTTGAACGTCCAGACCTTGGCGTCCTTCGATCCGCCCCATTCCTCGGCAAGTGCAGGTTTGAGCTCTTGATCTGCTGATAGCTCAACAAGTTGTTCGCCCCATTGGCGGCTGAAGATAAATTGAACATCGAATCCTATGAGCGCTGGATCAAGACTGTCCGTCGCTTGGCCACCGTTCAATCCGGCCTTGAGCGTGCCGCCTTTGACTGGGCCTTCCGCCCTTGCGGCTTCAGCAAGCAGGTTATTGGCCAATACTGCACTGACACCGAGGACCGCGGCCCGACCTAAAAACTCGCGTCGGGATAGCTTACCTTTCGCAACGCGCTCACTGAGAAAACGAATTTCATCAACCATCTTAATTCCCCTTTCTTGTTGTGCTCTTTGGTTTATTCACTGCTACCCGCGGGCAGCCAGGTGACCGCCGTCGTGCATCTGCAGGACCTGCGGTTCGTCTCCGAAATGGCCTCATATGAGCCATCAGAGGGGACGTTTGCGTCAAAAGTTTCTCTACTAGACAGCCGCCGCCTTCACGCTCGCACCCGGGCCGGATTGGCTGACGACGGGCGAGTATCTCTCGCGCGACGATCTCAGACGACAAGTCGTCAACCATGGACGCCCAGCACCGTCCGACACGATGGAGTCCAACTTCGAAAAAACGAAAGCAGTATGGCTCATCCAGGTCTACGTGCCTCCATGTGTTTTAGCGTAGGTCGCGCAGATCCCGCGGGGGTAACGACGACCCCACGACCTAAACCAAATGTCCAATCTCCCCTCGCGTTACAGAATGCGGTAAACGTTTTTGGCGTTCTCTCTAAACAGCAGCGCCTTGTGTTCCTCGGATATTCGGGCCTTGAAGGCGTAGCGCGGATCGTCAAAGTCCCAGTGAGGATAGTCGCTCGCATACAGCAGCTTGTCCCAGCCGATCTTATCAAACAGATAGTTGAGCTCCTCGGGAGGGTCTGGCTCTTCCACAGGCTGGGTGGAAAAGTAAATATTCTGGCGCAGATAGTGGGAAGGCGGGTGTTTCAGGGCCGGCACTTCCGAGCCCATCCGCTGCCACAACATGTCGAGCCGGTGTCCAAGTTCGATCGACCAGGCACAGCCGCACTCGACAATGACTACCTTGAGAGATGGCAACTGATCGAACACGCCATCAAGGATGAGACTCATGATTTGGGTCTGGGCAGCGAAGGTGAGGTCTATATGGCTCTCGCAGTAATAGGACGGCCAGCCACTGGCAGTCCGTCCACCAACTCGGCCTCCGATGTGCATGCCGATCGGGAAGCCATGATGAGCCGCTGCTTCGAGAATAGGCCTATAGCGCCGATGCCCCAAAGGCTCCGTTGTCCCTGTGAATATCTCCACTTGAACGAATCGCGCATCGAATGCCCTTTTTTCGATTTCCGCGACTGCGGCAGCTACATCGTCCGGAACGACCAGAACAGACGCCCTCAGCCGGTCCTCCGGCTCCACGAACTCTGCGATCTGCCAATCGTTGATCGCCGTAGCCAATGCGTTGCTGAGATCGAGGTTGCGTCCGCCATTGCCCAGCGCCACCATAGGCTGCAAAACACCGAAGACGACATTATTTGGATCGAGGTGCTGCTTCCTCATAAACGTCAGGTCCGACCCAGGTGGACCGCCATTGGGGGGCGCCGCATCGCGACGGAGGCCGTTGAAAGTGGAGCCGTTGTAGGTAATGTTGCCGGAGAAAACGTCGAATCCGAGTTCGCCATACTGGTCGAGATGATCTCGCCAACGCTTGGAAAGATACGGATGCAGGCCGTACCGGTCTTTAAGTTCCGGATGGATATCGCAATCGGCGATACCTACCAAAGATGTGGAGCGCACCGGCTGCCTCGGGCTGGCTATCGCATCGTTCATTGCACCGTCTCCTTCAGCCGTGGGTAAGTCCGCAGCGGGTTCTCCTGCGTGATCTTCTGGCGAAGCCGTGCTGGAAAACCGGGCGGCATCGGGTCATCTCCGTCGAACTGCCAGTGCGGGTAGTCGGAAGAAAAGAGCAGCATGTCTTCGGAGCCGAGATGCTCTATCAGCTTCTCGATATGCGCTGGATCTTTCGACGTATCGAATGGCTGGATCGTAAACCGGACACGATCGCGGATTTCCACCGCGGGAGAGCGCTTCACCCAAGGAACTTCACCGCGGGTACCAAACCAATACTTAGTAGTCCGCCAGATAAAACTGGGCACCCAGCCGATGCCCGCCTCGATCATGACGAAGGTGAGATCTGGAAACTTGGCAAATACGCCCTCCATGATCAGGCTCTGGAGCTGTGCCGCGAAAATGTGCGTTCCGCTGGCATAGTCCTGAAGGTAGGTCGACGGCCAACCCATACCGCTGCTCGTGGGATGGCGATACATCGTCCCGGCATGGATACCGACAGGCAGCCCATACTTTTGGGCCGCTTCATAGATCGGCCAATATTGGCTCCGGCCAAGAAGCATCTCGTTACCGGCCAGCAGCAGGACCTGAACGAACCTTTTGTCGGAAGCACATCTATGGATTTCCTCCGCAGCCCG